>JASLHF010000216.1 GCA_030152275.1 Acinetobacter sp.
TGAACCAGATACCACAAGGTGAGTGTTTCAAGTTGCACTTGTGATAACGGATTCAGCATATTGTTAACCTATGGCGGATTATTCATCCAAAAGCGGAGGCTGAATGCTGGCGCCGACTTTGATTGGCAAATCACTGTCTAATACATAAGCATAGCTAAGGTTGTCAAAAGTTTTGAAAACCATAATTGTTCCAACCCGCTGGCCTGGGAGCTGGATACGCTCCTTGGTTTTTGGATCAGTCACAATCTCGCCTTTTTGGTTTGCGCTGAACACATGGCCAGCTTCAACGCCTTGCAATGCGCCGCGGTCAATGGTTACGACACTGTTGACTGCAGCAGTGCCGATAGAGCCCATAACACGGACAATACTGCCGCCTGCTGTAATGTTTTCAGCATTGGTTGGATAGAACAAGGTTGGCAGCATTGGGTCATATTCAGGCAGAACGCGGTCACCGCGGCGGACTTCACCATTATAAGTATCTGTCAGTTCCAGTGTGATGATGTCATTTTCACCGCGTACAGCAATGCCTGAAGCCACTTGATTTAACTCTAGGCCGGCATTGAATTTTTTGCCATTTGCATCAGTCAAGTTATACGGTTCGCCTTCACGGTAGATTGCATAGCGCTGGCCTACAGCCATGCCATTGCCGCGAGCATAAACAGTCTGGCCTTTCGCCGCCAGTACGCGCTGATCGGCAGTGCCTAAAATATAGGGCGTATTTTCCAGCGTTTCAGGTGCGACCACCATGCTGCGTTCCAGCCATTGCTTGATATATTCCAAAGGAATGACGGGAATCGCATTATTTAATGATTCGATGCGCACCTGCGGTTGAACTTTAGTGCCGCCCGTATAGCGGCGGATGATGCCTTCACAGCCATCACCTTCATCTTTGCCGATGAGTGGCTTGCCATTATGGGTACACATCAATAAACGGTCACCAGGGAAAATCCAGTGCGGATTTTTGACGTGTTTATTGCTTGCCCAAATTTCAGGCCAGCGGACTGGATTTTTCAAGAATTTTTTGGAAATATCCCACAGCGTATCGCCTTTTTTCACCACATACACTTGCGGCGCGCCAGCTTTCAATGCGGGCGGATTGACATTGCGGGCAGGCGCTGCTTCAGCAACGCTGGCGATGCCAGCCCCAATGCTTAGGCAGACGGCAAGCGCTAATAATTGTTTTTTTAACCCCAGAGCATTAAAAGATGGCATGCCCTTCAAAACCTTTTTCATTATCATAATTCCTAAAATTATGTACGTAATTTACGTTATAATAACGATATTACACACATTTTTTTGATCAAGCATTCCTTCATTTGGTTTTTTGATCAATGGCATAAGTGAGGATGTTTATGGCCTTATTACCTATTTTAAGTTTCCCCGATCCCCGTCTTCGTACCATTGCAAAACCAGTCGAAGAAGTTACTGATGAAATCCGTCAGTTAGCGGCTGATATGTTTGAAACGATGTATGAAGCGCCAGGCATAGGCTTGGCCGCCACGCAAGTCGATCAGCACATTCAGCTGATTGTCATGGATTTATCTGAAAATAAAGATCAACCCATGGTGTTTATTAACCCCAAAATCACGCCATTGACGCAAGAGACGCAGCCGTATGAAGAAGGCTGTCTGTCAGTGCCTCAAATATACGATAAAGTTTCGCGTCCGTCACGCGTAAAAATTGAAGCGGTGAATCTGGATGGAAATGCATTTGAGCAGGAAGCGGAAGGGCTTCTCGCAGTTTGCATTCAGCATGAAATGGATCACTTAAACGGCAAGCTGTTCGTTGATTATCTGTCGCCGCTGAAACGCCAGCGCGCACGCGACAAAATTGAAAAAGCTGAACGCCAGCGTCAAAAAGAAAAAGTCGCGGTTAAGCGCGGCTGATTTTCGCAAGGGCTGGAGTTTGGCCTAAAATCATTCTAAAGACTGAGCCCAATTTTGATTGGGCTTTGTTATACTTAGCTCAGACAAATTTTAAAGGTTTGCCCTTGCTGTTACGTAGTGGTCTGCTGCTTTCCTTTACTGCAGTATTTTTACAGATTGCTGTATTTTTACAGCCCTTGCTGCCCAAGCAATATCAAGTTGCTCCGGTCTGTGAAACCATCACGCGTGCACTTTTACTCTCTTCCGCTCATTCTGAGCATAGTGCGCAGCATCATCAAGAGCATTCTGCCAGTTTGACTCAAATGCAATCTGATCATGGCGCGCATGAACATGATGCCAGTCATCAATGTCAGTATTGTACGGTTTACGGCAATTTGGTCTTGCCGCCAGAATTAGAGCTTAAAGAAGTATTGGATCGTATCCAAGTTCGTTTAATTGCCTTCCAAAAAGCCTTTAAACATGTCTGGTTTGTCCTTCAGCAACTCTTTTTAATTCCGCAAGGCCGAGCCCCGCCGCTCACTGCATAAATTCGACGTTTTTTTACTTGGGGCTTTAATGGTTCCAGTACGCCTATATTTATGTATTAGTGAGATAAAAATGGCTCAGCCAAAATTTTTTCTACAGCCCCTTGCGGCTGCAATTTGTGTTGCCTGTTATTCTAATGCCGCTTTGGCACAAGAGATGCCTGCAGAGGTGAACGGGCAAAACGCGGTTCAAACCTTAGCGCCTATCGTGGTGACGGCGCAGCAGGGCAATGATGCCAATGGCTTGATTGTAATTGCTGATCCTAAACAGCCAATCCAGCCTGTACCGGCAAGTGATGGCGCAGATTATCTGCAAAGCATCATGGGTTTTAGCGCGATTAAAAATGGCGGTACCAATAGTGATGTGACCTTCCGCGGCATGTTCGGTTCGCGCATTAAAGTGCTGACAGACGGTACGGAAAACTTAGGTGCATGCCCTAACCGGATGGATGCGCCGACGTCTTATATTTCTCCTGAAAGCTATGACCGCATTTCGGTGATTAAAGGCCCGCAAACGGTGCAGTATGCCAATACTGGTTCTGCTGCGACTGTTATTTTTGAGCGCACGCCTGAGCAATTTTCTGCAGATGAGCATTACCGCGGTCAAGCCAGCGTGCTTATGGGGTCTTATGGGCGCTTGGATCATAATGTGGAAGCGGCAGCCGGAGATGAGAAAAAGTATATCCGCCTCAACGCGAACCGTTCGGTATCCGATAGTTATAAGGATGGTAATGGAACGAAAGTACCTTCAGATTGGGAGCGCTGGAATGCAGATTTAGCCTTGGGCTGGACGCCGGACGAAAATACATGGGTGGAACTGACCGGCGGCAAAGCTGATGGTGAAGCAGTGTATGCGGGCCGCCCGATGGATGGTTCGCAATTTGCCCGTGAAAGCTTAGGCCTTCGTTTTGAAAAGAAAAACCTGACAGATGTGATTCAGAAAGTTGAAGCGCAAGTGAACTACAGCTATAACGACCATATTATGGATAACTATAGTTTGCGTACACCACCATTGGTTGAAATGAAAATGGATAATGGCATGACCATGCGAATGCCAAATCCAATGGCAATGCAGGTGACTCGCCGTACTTTGAATTCACGCGCTGCGATAACCAGCGCTTGGGATCAGCTGACATGGACAGCAGGGATTGATTCGCAAATGAATAAGCATGGCGGCAGTATGACGTCTTTGGCGATGCCGTCGATGAATTCGGCATTTAGCACCAATATGCAATTTCAATCTTACGGCGCTTTTAGTGAATTGGCTTATCAGTTGAATGAGCAGCATAAACTGGTTACTGGCGCACGTATCGATCAGGTAAAAGTAGATGCATTTGCATTGAATGATCAGCGCAAAGAAACTTTGCCAAGCGGCTTTATTCGTTTTGAAAGTCAGCATCCTGAACATGATGATGGCAAAACCTATATTGGTTTAGGTTATGTTGAACGTATGCCAGATTACTGGGAACTATTCAGCGCCAAACATGGCAATACAGGGATGCCAGTTCCTGCATTTAATGACATTAAGACTGAAAAAACGTTGCAGCTGGATGTGGGCTATCAGCATGAACATGGGGCGTTAAGCTCTTGGGTTTCTGCTTATGCTGGGCTAATCAATGACTATATTTTGATGAGCTACCATGATCATAGCGGCATGCCGGGGATGAATCACGGTACGGCCAGCAAAACAGCAGGCGCTAAAAATGTCGATGCCACAATTGCAGGTGCAGAAGCGGGTGTGGGCTACCAATTTACAGATGCAATTCAAGCCGATATGAGTGCAATGTATGCGTGGGGCAAAAATACTACGGATGGTGCGCCATTACCGCAAATTGCGCCTTTGGAAGCACGTGTGAATCTGCGTTATGTACAGGAAAAATATACGCTTGGCGCGTTTTGGCGTGTGGTGAATGGACAAAACCGCATCAGTAAAGATCAAGGCAATATCGTGGGCTATGATATGGATAAAAGTGCGGGTTTCGGCACCTTGTCTTTAAATGGCACCTATCATTTGCGTGATGGTGTAGATTTGTCTGCCGGCATCGATAATGCATTGGATAAAACCTACAAAGAGCATTTGAATAAGTCAGGCAGTGCTGGTTTTGGTTTTGCGGAAGAACAGCAGTTCAATAATATCGGCCGCAATTACTGGGCGCGCATTTCCATGAAATTCTAAACTTTGGATCATGTTCAAAGTTTAGAACAATAAAAAAGCAGGGCATAAGCTCTGCTTTTTTATTGTTGCATGATTGTTCATTGCTTGGCTTTACTTTGATACAGTTCCAAGCCTAATTTTTGAATGGCACGGCTTTTTTGCTGCAATTTCTGATTCAAACTTCACACATGCTTTGCCGCCTATATAGCACTAAAAATTGCACATAAGTAAGAAGTGTGCAGACTAGGCAGAAGGGCTGTGGCTTAAGTTAGTTTTTTGTATGCGCTTTTTGCCAATAAAAATTGCGTCAGTTCAAAATACTGCCAATCAGCTAATTTCTGCTGCAGCGGGCGCAAATATTTGTAGTGCCGCTCAAAAAAACCTTTAGATAAACTCGTTCCGAATACGGCGATGCTTGCATTCGATTCGGGATGGATAAGCTGCATCCCATATACAAGTTTCCAGCCTTCAGCGTTCTTATAAATCGGAATAGCCGAGTCTGGCGTTAAAGCAGATCATTGCAGCGCAAGAACATCAAAGTGCTTATGTGGGATTCCGCTGAGTATCCCGTTCGGATTTGATGTGTTGAAAGCCGATCGCGGTTTCCTGATTGAAATCTTAAAACACTGGCATCAATACAGCCGTTCAGATGTCTCTCAGGTTTTGGGGAAACACTTTTTTGAAGTCTGTATGTATTTATTTAACCGCTATTACCAGCACTGGAGCTTTAAAAGCCGAAGAATCGGTCATTTGTGATGATCAAAAGTACCGTATCCAACATCATACGCGATGTGAGTAATAATAATTTTTAATTACAGAACAACAGCTTAAGGTTAAATTATTGAATATGATTTTGGCTTATTTAGAAGTAAATCCTCTTAATAAAAATAAAGTTAAAATTAATTAATTATATAAAACAATAGTTTAAAATATTATTGGTTTAAAAAACAAGCACTCAAAATAATAATTTATAAAACATGCTTGCAAGCAGTGAAAAATGCTGTAGAATGCACATCCATCGGCGGTGATGAAGATTAAAACTTCTGATAAAACAATGACTTGGTTGAATTGATTAAGTTGGGTTTTAGAAGGAAGGGTTAAAAATAATTTTCATTATTAGTTGACTTTCTAGAGATAGAGAGTAATATAGCCGACCTAGCTTGCTGCTGACGAAGTAGAAAGAAGATCTTTAAGAGATTATGAAGAACAACTTGTGTGTATTTTTACTGGTTGATAATTTTTAATTGATCAACCAGTAAAAATCCACACAAGTTGTTCTTCATAATCTCTTAATGATCTTCTTGCTGATTCGTCACCAGCAAGCTAGGTCGGCTATATTAC
>JASLHF010000018.1 GCA_030152275.1 Acinetobacter sp.
CAAACGGCTTCCTGGTTTGCTTACTACCTGATTGCGCGGAATTTGGTGCTGTACAGCGGCGCAAAACGATTGCCCACCCTGCAGCAAAAATTAATCCAGAAAGGCCGTGAAATACAAAAGCTGGGCTTGGCCTTATATCAAAGCAAAGCCAAACAGCTGGCCAGCATGCATCAATAGCGCGCAGCGTGATCAAAAAAGCAGAGCGGATACCCTGCTTTTTTTAATTTTTCAAAATACTGAGCTTAGAATTTCATCGAAATCCGCGCCCAATAATTGCGCCCAATATTATTGAATTGTTCATTGCTGGCAAAACCAAAACCTGAACTTCCGGCTTTATTTAAATGTTCGGTGTAGGTTTTATCTAAAACGTTATCTACGCCAACAGCAACATCAACATCTTGCATTAAGTTGTAAGAAGCATTCAATGCCAGTGTGCTAAACGCTTTGCTCTCATTCATGTCATAGCCCACGATATTGCCTTGGTTCAAGCTAATACGGTCTTGCTTCGCCACCACGCGCCACAGCATGCCCAAAGTATATTTATCTTGAACATAGTGCAGATTAAAGCGCCCTTCTAACGGCGCGATTTGCGGCAATGCTTTGTTATCCGTGGTATTTTCGCCCCATGCATACATGGCGCTCACATCCGCCTGAATGGCATCGCTAAATTGATAGCCCAATCCGGCTTCCGCCCCTGCAATGGTGGCATCGATATTTTTCGCCCCGGCACTGAAGCTTGAGCCATGACCATGCCCGCCTGAGGTTGGATGATCATGATAGCTCATTAAAATATAGTCATTAATCAAACCGGCATACGCTGAAACCCATGAATTGAATGCGCCATGCTGATGCTGATAGCCCATATCCAGCTGCAAGGTTTTTTCCGTATCCAAATCATTAAAAGTCGGTTTTGACATGCCTGAATTCCCATGCGCAGTACTGAATAGTTCCCAATAATCAGGGACACGCTCAACATAACCTAAGCCAATATAGCTTTTGGCATCATGTTCAGGATGTTGATTTTCCACGCGGATAAAGCCACTCGGCAAAGTTTCCGAACGGTCATCATTGAGCTTCAGCGCCTCAATTTTGACTTGGTCAAGTCGAGCGCCTGTCACCAGCTTTGAATTTTCACTCCATTGATAGCCGAGTTCACCAAATGCACCATAGGACTGGAATTTCATATTGGTGGCCAATGGCATATCCATCATCAAGGATTTCATGCCTCCTGCGTGATGATTCTGCTGAGAGTCAATTCCAGTGATTAAATTCAGTTTATCCCACTCACTGGTCATGGCGAAACGGGCATTCAAAGTACGGCGGGTGACTTGCATTTCTGAAAGATTCGCTACCATTTGATGCGTCATCATGTCGTGTGTCATTGGTGGCGTTCTTAATCTAAAGTTATCCATGACATGGTCGTTATAACTATAGTTCACCTGCCCTTCAACTTTTTGAATAACATCCGTCAGGTTTTTCTTTTCAAAACGCAGTCCCAAGCTTTCACGGGCAAATTGTGAGCCATCCATAGAACGGCCTGCATATAAAGCCTCACCATCCGACTTTCCGCCCGTCAGCTCCAGCCACGTATTTTCATCGGGTGTCCAGCCCAGCGCGACATCTGCATTCCAGCGCTCCCAAGCGGAAGGCACTGTATTGCCATCGCCATCCTGATAACTATTCGATTCAGAACGATTGGCATTTAAACGGATATATTTCTTTTCATCCCCAAGCGTTGTTTCCACATTATGATCCAGGCGCCCAAAAGAGCCAATCAGCACACTGGCTTGACCTTGATAAGGCTTAGCAGCGCTCAGCTCCGGTTTTTGCCGTTCAAAAATCACTGTCGCCGCAGACCCCGTATTGGCATATTGCACCGTTTGCGGGCCTTTAATCACCGAAATCCGGTCATAGCTTTCAGGGGAAATATAAGACGTTGGCGCATCCATGCGGTTTGGGCAAGCGCCTAAATTCTCAGAGCCATCCGCCAATACTTTAATGCGCGAACCGAACATGCCGCGGAAGGTCACATCACTGTTGGTGCCGCCATTTTTAATCGCGCTGAACCCCATAATGCTTTGCAGATAATCCGCCCCATCAGTCGCCGGCACAGGCTGAATCGGCTGCTTGGGATCGGCAATCACAATCAATCCATTGGCATCACTGCCCTGCTGTGATGTCACCACGATTGGTGCCAGCGTTTGCACGGCGTGTGCTTCCATTTTATTGTCAGATGAATTTGCCCATGCAGCAGAAGTACACGCGACAGCAATTGCAGCCGCCAAAGGCTGTAAAAAAAATTGTGGCTGAGCCATTTTTAAATCTCACTTAAAACATAAATACAACTGGGCTGGAGCCAACCAAGACCCTTAAATTTTTAAAACGTTGATTTATGCAAAAAGCGGCGGCGCCCTGCCTTGAGGCAGCAGGAACAGGCGCTGCAGCGCAAACCAGACATGCGCAAATGCCTGCTGGAAAGCCGCTAAGCGGATTTGAATGCGGTCTAAGACTTCTTTGATATCCAGTTCAGGCGGTAAAACCAGATTGCCGTATACCGTACAGTACTGGCATTGATGGCCCGCATCATGATCATGGCCAGCAGATTGAGAAGCCTCGGCATGGTCTGCCTGTTGTATAGCCATGTGATGGGCAGCATGATGCGCCGATGAATTCTGCGAAGAGTGGTGATGCGGGGAATCTAATAAAAGTGCACGCGTGATGGTTTCACAGACCGGCGCAATTTGATATTGCGTCGGAAGCAAAGGCTGTAGAAAAACAGCAATCTGTAAAAATACCGCTGTAAAGGACAGCAGCAGGCCGCTACGCAGAAACAAAGGCAAATCCTAAAATTTGTCGGCGATAATTATAGCAAAGCCCAATTAAAATTGGGCTTTATACTGTCTTTTTTTAAAGAAAAATCGAATGCAAAGTTTAGCGTTTTACAGCAACTTGATCTTTTTGGCGCTGGCGAACCGTTTTTTCCACTTTTTCACGGGCGCGCTGGCGTTTAAGCGGAGACAGATAATCCACAAACAGTTTGCCGTTTAAGTGATCCATTTCATGCTGAATGCAAACTGCGAGAAGTCCGTCAGCTTCCAGCTCAAAAGACTCGCCATTCAAATCTACTGCATCTATTTTTACACGTGACGGACGCGAAACTTTATCGTATATTTGAGGCACTGACAGGCAGCCCTCTTCATACGGCTGCGTCTCTTGCGTCAATGGCGTAATTTTGGGGTTAATAAACACCATGGGTTCATCTTTATTTTCAGATAAATCCATGACAATCAGCTGAATATGTTGATCCACTTGAGTTGCTGCCAAGCCAATGCCTGGCGCTTCATACATGGTTTCAAACATGTCTGCTGCCAACTGACGAATTTCATCAGTAACTTCTTCGACTGGTTTTGCAATGGTACGAAGACGGGGATCAGGGAAACTTAAAATAGGTAATAAGGCCATACGACGTCCTCACTTATGCCATTGATCAAAAAAACAAAATGAAGGAATGCTTCATCAAAAAATTGTGTGTAATATCGTTATTATAACGCAACTGCATACATAATTTTAGGAATTATGATAATGAAAAAGGTTTTGAAGGGCATGCCGACTTTTAGTGCCTTGGGGTTTAAAAAACAGCTGCTTGCGCTCGCCGTTTGCGTCAGCGTAGGATCTTGCATCGTTACCGCAGCAGAAGCTGCGCCTGCCAGAAATATTAATCCGCCGGCACTTAAAGCTGGCGCGCCGCAAGTCTATGTAGTGAAAAAAGGCGATACGCTTTGGGATATCTCCAAACGTTTTTTGAAAAACCCGGTACGCTGGCCTGAAATTTGGGCCAGCAACAAGCATGTAAAAAACCCGCATTGGATTTTCCCGGGTGACCGCTTGCTGATGTGTACCTATAATGGCAAGCCGATTATCGGCAAAGATGAAGGTGATGGCTGCGAAGGCATTATCCGCCGCTATACCGGCGGCATGAAAGTCCAGCCGCAGGTGCGCATTGAGTCACTGAACAACGCCATTCCCGTGATTCCTCTGGAATACATCAAACAATGGCTGGAACGCAGCATGGTCATTGCGCCTGAATCACTTGAAGGCACACCCTATATTTTAGGCACAGCGGATGAACGCGTGCTGGCTGCTAAAGGCCAAACTGTTTATGCGCGCGGCAACGGCATGGCCGTTGGCCAGCGTTACGCGGTTTACCGTGAAGGCGAACCATACATTTTCACTGACGCTAATGGCAAAAAAATTAATGCCGGTTTGGAAATGATGCAAGTGGCCTCAGGCATTGCGGTGCGCGGTGAAAATGACATCACCACACTGGAACTGACCGACACCTTTAATGGCGAAGTGCGCCGCGGCGATCGGGTTCTGCCTGAATATGATCCAATGCTGCCGACCCTGTTTTATCCAACCAGCGCTGAAAATGTCACTGATGGCGGTCAAATTGTGCGCGTGATGGGTTCCATTGGCACAGCCGCAGTCCGCAGTGTAGTTACGATTGACCGCGGCGCGCTGCAGGGCGTAGAAGCGGGTGATGTATTCAGTGTGAATCAAAAAGGCGAAATCGTCACAGATCCAAAAACCAGAGAGCGTGTACAGCTGCCAGGCCAGCGCATTGGCAATATTATGGTATTCAAAACTTTTGATCACTTAAGCTATGCCTATGTGCTCGACAGCGAGCTGCCGATTAAAATCGGCGCCAGCATTAAACCGCCGCTGCTGGATGACTAATCCTTCGATACAAAATGAATGAGGCTGGAATTCAGCCTCATTTTTTTATTTTCACAAAAAAAATTACACCATAAAAAGAAGACAGCCATAAAGGTCTCGTTATGCTCCATTCATTCAGCGCTTTGCAGCTCGATTACATTCGCCTTTGGTATTTGGTGCAGCACTCGCTGCCCAGTTTTTACAAGCTTCAGCAGCATTATTCTGATTTAAATCAAGCCCTGCACGCCGATCAATATACAACGTGGCAAAAGCTGGGTATTCATAAAAATCATTTACAGCGTTTTCAGAATTTTCACAGCGAAACAGAGCAGCAAAAATTTCAGCAATGCCTTAAACATATTGAACAATGCTGTGACTTTATATTGACTGAAAATGATCCCGACTATCCTGCACAGCTCCTGCCCTACAATGACCGCCCGCCCATACTGTTTGGCCGAGGCAATGCCAAAGCCCTTAAACAGCCGCAAATTGCTATTGTCGGCAGCCGTAAGCCCAGTCCGCACGGCCGGCAGGTCGCCTATGATTTTGCATTTTATTTAAGTGAACAGGGCTTTTATATCAACAGCGGTTTAGCGCAAGGCATCGATGAAGCTGCGCATCAGGCCGCGGTTAAGCATCAGCGCACCATTGCTGTAGTCGGCACTGGGCTGGATCAAGTTTATCCGGCGCAGCATGCCATGCTGCAAAACCAGATTTTGCAGCAAAATGGCACAATCATCAGTGAGTTTTTACCGCAAACCCCGCCTCTGCAGCATAATTTTCCGCGCCGCAACCGTATCGTCAGCGCTTTAAGCCTTGGCGTGATTGTGGCGGAAGCCACCTTAAAAAGCGGTTCGTTAATCACGGCAAAATTGGCCGCCGAGCAAGGCAAAGCGGTGTTTGCCATTCCTGGGCATATTTACAGCGAGTTTCATCAAGGCTGCCATCAGTTGATCCGCGAAGGCGCGATTTTAATCGACCATCCGCAGCAAGTGCTTGAAGACTTAGCCTTGCCGGCCAAATGGCAAAGCGATCAGCTTTATACTGAACTGCCGCCCGAGATTCAAGACACTGCCCCTGCACATCTGCAGGCGCTGTACAGCAGGTTAGATTGGAGCGGACAAAGTCTGGACAGTTTGGCTGAAGCGCTGCAATTGGATGCAGCCTCACTCACTGCACAGCTGATGGAATTAGAGCTGCTGGGTATGGCAATGCAGCAGTCCGGCTGCTATCTGCGTTGTCGCGCAGGCAAATAAGGTTCACAATAGTCCTTTGACTGTTTTGAATAAGGTATCCATCCCATGATTACAACCTCTGTTGCCGAAGCCGCTTCCTGCCTAAAAAAAGGACAAGTCTTGGCATATCCTACAGAGGCGGTTTGGGGCATAGGCTGTGACCCCTTCAATGCGCAAGCCTTTGCTGAAATTTTAAAACTGAAGCAGCGGCCAATTGAAAAAGGGGTCATTCTTTTGGCGGCGAATGTTTCACAAGTTGAACATTTACTGACAGAGCTCAGCCCTGAAATGCGATGTCAGGTCATTGAGTCATGGAGCAGCCGTGCGCCAACAGAACGCGCAACTACATGGCTGCTTCCTGCAGGTGATGAAATTCCGGCTTGGATTAAAGGCAGCCACACTAAAGTTGCAGTGCGTGTTACCACCCATCCGCTGTGCGTCGCGCTGTGTCATGCATTTAATGGCTTCATTGTATCGACCAGCGCAAATCCAGCTGGCCTTGAACCTGCACGCTCCCTGCAGGAAGCCAGCCAGTATTTCGGCAGCAGCCTAAATTATTTAAATGGCGATCTGGGCCTGAGCCGTGAACCAAGCAAAATTATTGACGCTGAAAGCGGGGAAATCATACGCGCCTAACACTCTAACAGCCGTGTTTGAAATTGGCCAAAATTCATCGAATATCCGGCCAATTTTCATGCACAGTAACAGTTTTTAGGCAAAAAAAAGCTCAGCCATATAGGGTGGCTGAGCATAAAAAAGGATGTGTATAAATCACATCCAGAGGGTCTTGCAATCTCTGGGAAAACTTCGAAATATTATTCAGAAATACTTCAATGTTTTCGACGAAAGTATTATGTGATAAAGATCATTATTAAACAAATAGATTTTTTCTATTAATAAAGAATAATAAACCTATTAATCAATCCTAAAAACAATGCTTTATTAAAAATATACCTCTATTTTTAATACAAATATATTTAAAATATAAGGCCAATATCCTCAAAAAAGCCGAGCTAAAATATGCTTTTTTGATTAGAAGTTACAAATAATTTTGCATATTGATTAGATTTTCAACTCAATCTTTTACCAACTTTCTCTGCAGCGGTGCTTTTTTTGCGCAAGCAGTACACCGCAAATAGCTAAAATAGTTCCAGCTGTATGATAAATCCCCCATTGCTCATGCAGCCAAAAATAGGCAATGACTGCAGTGAATACAGGCATTAAATTCATAAAAATACTGGTGCGGTTTGGCCCCATGCGCTGCACAGCCATCATCCATACCATCGGCGCGGCCAAGGAAGGGAAAATTCCGGCATACAGCACACTTAAACTATTTTGTGCATCCAAGCGGTCTATCCCCAGCCAAAGCACAAAGGGCAGATGATACAGCAATGCAAAAAAGATCTGCACATACAGACTTTGCAGCAGCGGAACTTGCAGCTGCCATTTTTTCAAAAACACCCCATAAAAGGCATAAAAGAATACCGCGGCGACCATCACTGCATCTCCGCTATGGCCACCTGAAGCTAGAAGCGCTGCCATATCACCCTGCGCAATCACCAAAAGCAGCCCGGTAAAAGATATCCCGCAGCCCAGAACGGCATAGCGGTTTGGCCATTCTTTCAGAATAAAAATAGACACAATAACTGTAAAGATAGGAATAAAGGCATTAATAATGCCCATATTGGTCGCGCTGGTATAATGCGCCGCGCTATAGCTTAAGCCTTGATACAGCACCATGCCGAAGGCTGAAAGAACAGCCAGCTGTTTCCAGTGCTTGCCCAGCAGCGCACGCTGGCGCAATGTGCCCGGAAGCGCAAACGGCGTCAGCAGCGCGAAAGCAATCAGCCAGCGGTAAAAGCTGATGCTGACCGGCGAAATATAATCCGAAGCATAACGGGTCACCGCAATATTCAGTGACCAGATAAATACCGCGATCAGCGGCAGCAGCAGCGCCCATCTGGCGCTAAATGAATTCTGTTGCATGCAAAGCATCATGAAAGCAAATCTTGATGCTATTTTGCGCAATGGCGTATATAAAATAAATATTGAAAAACAGACAATGGTATTGCGCAGCCGTCATGATTGAATCAGATGGCGCAATGATGCGCTATGCTGAACCGATGAACAGACTTGATTGCTGAACTCAACATGCTGAACTCCACACTGCCCGGCTGCACCGATAGATTTACGCCCAGCCTGAACATCAACAGCATCGATCAAATGATCGAAATTTCAGAATTTTTTTATCAAAAAAATGAAGAAGCTTATCCGCACAGCGGTCTGTGGGGCGACTTCAATCTGTGCCTGAATGGCATTTTAGAATATCAAGTCGAAGGGAAAACGCTGTGGTCGCCGCCCAGTTATGGTTTATGGATTCCGCCACATTTGGCACACCATTCCATCGCAGTTGACCAGCACACCACACATTATGCTGCCATCCGGCTTAAACCGGAATTATGCCGTCATTTTGAAGCTTCACCGCAGATTTTGAGTGTATCCGGTTTTTTCCGGCAATTGATTTTAGAGGCGCTGCACCTGCAGCGTAACGGCAATGCCAGTCATTACCGCCATGTGCTGCAGGTCGTATTCGATCAACTGCTGTCCGCACCCAAGCATCATCATTATTTGCCGCAAAGCCAGCACCCGCGCTTAAAACCGGTTCTAGATGACTTATCCTCACCGGCGCTGTTCC
>JASLHF010000074.1 GCA_030152275.1 Acinetobacter sp.
GAAGAAAAACGTGCGCGTAAAGCTCAACGTGAAGAAGCACAACAAGCACACGATTCTGCTGAAGCTTAAGGAGAACATCAATGGCACGTTTTTACCGTCGTCGCAAGTTCTGCCGCTTTACAGCTGAGAAAGTTGCTTACATCGACTATAAAGATATCGATACGTTAAAACAGTACATCACTGAAAATGGCAAGATTGTTCCTAGCCGTATTACAGGTACTAAAGCTCGTTACCAACGTCAATTAGCGCTTGCTATCAAACAAGCTCGCTACTTGTCTTTGATCCCTTACACTGACAATCATAAGTGAGGTTGAGCTGTGGATATTATCTTATTACAACGCATTAAAAACCTTGGTAAATTAGGCGATAAAGTTTCAGTTAAAGCTGGTTACGGCCGTAACTTCCTTATCCCTCAAGGTAAAGCAGTTGCTGCTACTGAAGCTAACACTGCTGCATTTGAAGCTCGTCGTGCTGAACTTGAGAAACAAGAAGCTGAAGTTTTAGCTGCTGCTCAAGCGCGTGCTGACCAATTGAACGAAGTAAACATCGTAATCACTGCTAAATCTGGTGATGAAGGTAAACTGTTCGGTTCTATCGGTACTCGTGACATCGCTGACGCGTTAACAAATGCTGGTCTTGTAGTAGACCGTGCAGAAGTTCGTTTGCCAAATGGTGCGCTTCGCAACACTGGTGAATTCAACATCGCAATTCAATTGCATCATGATGTTGCTGCAGAAGTTCTGGTTACTATCGTAGCTGAGTAATTTCTTGCAAAAAAAAGAGCATGCTTTCGCATGCTCTTTTTTTATCTTTAAAATTTGTATAGTTAGGTTCAGGCCACAGGCCCTTAGTGAAATTTTCTATTCGCCTTTTATAGTCAATAGCGAGTATGATTTGAGTAGCGCTCAGAATGGAAATTTCATCTGAATACCCCGCTTTCAATTAAGCATAGACTGTTTTAAAAATTCAGGGATTTATATGTCACAGGCGAATTCCAGCACTCCAGCAGAGTCAAAAAAAAATGAATCTGGCCAGCTTAAAGAATTCCGCACACCGCCGCACAACTTAGCGATTGAGCAGGCGGTTTTGGCCGCACTCATGACAGTGGCCGAATCTTTTGAACAAGTGGGCGATGTACTGACTGAAAATGACTTCTATGCAACACGCCACAAATATATTTTCCGCGCCATTGAGCAGCTGTCCAAAGACAGCTCACCGTATGATGCGGTGCTGGTGCATGACTGGCTGACTAAACAGAATTTGCTGGAGGCTATTGGCGGTGAGGAATACCTCATGCAGCTGATGTCAGACTCCCCTTCCAGTTTTTATAACTTGGAAACCTATGCCAATAAAATTAAAGAATTTTCAACTTTAAGAAGCATGATTAAAGTCAGTTCTGAAATTTTGCAAAATGCCTACGATACCAAAGGCCGTACCGTCAGCGAAATTTTAGATTTGGCAGAAACCAATATCTTTTCTATTGCCGAACAGCATAACAATAACGCCAAAGCGCAAGGCCCTAAAGCCATTAACTCGGTTGTGGCCGACGTATTCGATAAATTAAATGAACTCTCTCAAATGGAAGGCAGCATTACCGGTTTAACCACCGGCTTTGTTGAACTGGACAATAAAACTTCCGGCATGCAAGGCGGGGATTTAATTATTGTGGCAGCGCGTCCATCGATGGGTAAAACTACTTTTGCGATGAACCTAGTAGAAAGTGTTCTATTCAACAATAATCTGCCGGCACTGGTTTATTCTATGGAGATGCCGGCCGACTCTATTGCAATGCGTTTGATTTCATCTTTTGGCCGTGTACATCAAGGACATTTACGTGCCGGTAAAATGGATGCAGATGAATGGTCTAAAGTGACCAGCACCATTGTGCATCTGCAGGAAAAGAATCTATACATTGATGACTCATCAGCCTTACCGCCCACAGAAGTCCGGGCGCGGGCGCGCCGAATTGCAAAAATGCACGGCGGCAAGCTCGGCTGTATCATGGTCGACTATTTACAGCTAATGAAAGTGCCTGGCATGGGCGATAACCGTGTTGGCGAGATTTCAGAAATTTCCCGAAGCCTCAAAGCGCTAGCTAAAGAAATGAATTGCCCTGTCATCGCACTTTCTCAGTTAAACCGATCTCTGGAAAACCGTCCAAATAAACGCCCAGTGATGTCCGACTTGCGTGAATCGGGTGCAATCGAGCAGGATGCCGATTTAATCATGTTTATTTACCGTGATGAGGTTTATAACAAAGAGTCAAAAGAAGCCGGTACTGCCGAAATTATTATTGGTAAACAACGTAACGGCCCAATTGGTACAGTACGTTTGGCCTTTGAAGGTCAATACACCAAATTTAGTAACCTCTCCCCTGAGTTTTATGCTCAGTATGATGATGAAGAGTAAAGACACTTCGTCATCAATCATTTCATCGACCCTGTAGGAGTATTTAGGGTGCGCCAAGCTACAGTTTATATTGATCAACAAGCGCTTCAATATAATTTAAACCGTGTCAAACAACTTGCCCCAACCGCTAAAATTGTCAGCATGGTGAAAGCCAATGCTTACGGACATGGAGTTAAAGACTGCTTAGCAGCCTTAAAAGACAGCGATGCCTTTGGTGTTGCCTGCCTAGAAGAAGCCTTAGAAATTCGTGAACTTGGTTATGAGCAGCCAATTACGCTCATTGAAGGTATTTTTTCTGAAGATGAAATGCAAATTGTCATCGATAAAAAAATTGAGTGCATCGTACACCATCAACAACAATTGGATTGGTTACGCGCCCATAAAGATGCCTATATTGCACAAGGTCTGAAAGTTTGGGTCAAACTGAACAGCGGCATGAACCGCCTAGGTTTTAAAGTCCCAGAAATTATTGAGGTGATTAATTCACTTAAAGCCGAAGGCTTTACTTGCGTATTGGCCATGCATTTTGCCAATGCAGATGCTGAAAGCCATCCTTTGAATGATCAGCAACGCGATCAGTTCTTACAAGTTAAAGAAGCCTGCGCGCCTGTTATGGGCTCTTGCTGCAACTCTGCCGCCATCTATAAATGGCCAGAGCTGAACTTTGACTTTGTCCGTCCTGGCATCATGCTCTACGGCGCAACACCTTTTGCTGATAAAACCGTACATGACTTAGATTTAAAGCCAGTCATGACCTTTACTGCCGAAGTGATTGCTTTAAATACCATTCAGGCTGGTGAATCTGTCGGTTATGGTTCAACCTTTGTTGCAGATCAAGCAATGGATCTTGCAATTGTGTCAATCGGTTATGGTGACGGTTATCCGCGCGCTTTCCCTAAACAAAACTATGTAGCGATTAACGGTCAACAAACCCGCGTCATTGGCCGTGTAGCGATGGATATGATTGCGATTGACGCAACAGGCTTAAACTTGGAGCTGGGCACTGAGGTCGAACTTTGGGGTAAAAACCGTTTAGTCGATGATGTTGCTGAAGCCAACGGCACCATTGGCTATGAATTGCTTTGCCGTTTAAGCGCGCGTCCTGTACGTAAAGCGCAGTAAGTATTTGGTTCCGGGACTCTGATTTCCATCAGCCGTTTTCGTTCAATCCCCCAAAAGTCCGATTAATCGGGCTTTTGGCATATTTTAAACTATGGTTTAAATATATTCAGGCAGCTTAAGCATTCTCTAATGCCATCACTGCATGCAAACCGGCTGCAGATTACATCTCATATCAACACAGCATTAATTAAAATAATCTTCTGTAGGAATAGCGATTTCCTGTAAACCTTTTTTCAATGTCAGTGACCATTGCTTGCTGATATTGGAAAAATACGGATCTTCTTCATAAATGCGTTTACCCACTGGAATTTTCAAACTGTCTTTATAATATACCAGCGCATCCAGCGGCATGCCGACCGATACGTTTGAACGTAAAGTTGAATCGAATGAAATCAGGCTGCAGCGCAAGGCTTCATCTAAAGGCATATCATAATGCAATGCGCGGTCTAAAATCGGCTTCCCGTATTTAATTTCACCAATTTGAAAATACGGCGTATCCGCTGTGGCATTAATAAAATTGCCTTGCGGATAAATGTTATATAGCTGCATATCTGCATTTTGAATTTGCCCGCCCACCAGCAAGCTGCAGTAGTAATCGCTTTGCTCTGACTTATCCGCTGTCACATCCGCAATGACCTTGCGCAACGTATGCCCAATCAGTTCTGCAATTTCAAACATGGTGCTGACACTATATAGATTTGGCTCTTGCTTGGTTTCCAGCTGATTCTGCAGATGGCCAATAACAGCCTGCGTTGTGGCTAAATTTCCAGAGGTCTGAATCACAATGAGGCGCTCGCCCTCTATGCCAAAAGTATATAATTTTCTAAATACAGAAATATGATCAACTCCAGCATTGGTTCGGGTATCACTGATAAAAACCATGCCGTCCTGCAACCGCAATGCACAGCAATATGTCATTTTTATATCCTTTTATAGATTTGATTTTTAAATGCTGAATATTTAACAGCTAAGCACCTGAACAATCGAATTCATTGACTCAATTCCCCCTTGTTCACGTACACCGCGTACTGGTGCAACATCCCAATAATCGCGCCCTACGGCTACATATATATGCGAATTCGGGGTAAAAATCTGATTGCTGATATCAAAACAATACCATGCATTGTCTAAAAAAACCTCAGCCCATGCATGGCTGGCCAAGTGCAGTGTTTGCGGCACAAACAGATAGCCTGAAACATAACGCGCAGGCAATCCCAAATACTTGCACATTGCAATAAAGACATGACTGTGATCCTGACAGACACCTTGCCGGCAATTAAACGCATCAATAGCGGAAGTGTGTACAGACGTTTGATTAGGCAAATATGGAATATAGCCCAAAATAGCTTCGGACAGCTGAATCAGATTTTCGCGGTTTAAGATTGGCGCATAGGTACGGGCAAAGGCTTTCATCGCCTCATTACAGTGGGTGCTGGGTGTTAGCTGTAAAAAAAGATGCGGGTTCAGCTGATCTAGTACGCCGTATTCACTATCACTATCCATTTCTACCAGGCCTTGCGCCATAATGATCATTTGGCTGTAAGGCTTGCGCTGTGAACTGGTTAGCCAGATATTGCTAAAAGCATCTTTTTTAGTTTGTTTTTCACCTGGGACACTAATATCCCAATAATGCACACGCTGATGCGAATTGGAAGATGGAATCATCTTGATATACTGAATACTGTTTTGCACAGGCGCGCTGTATGCATAGTGCGTCTGATGATTCACCATGAGTTTCATGCATCTGCCTCAAAAAGTTTTTGTATAACATCGCTGAAATGATAAAAAGGGGCCGCACTGGGATCATTTTCTAGCGTTTCAAATGCATCCGCCAGTCCAGACCAGCCCAACTGCTGCAGCTGCTGGGCAACATGCTTAATCTTTTGCAGCGTTTGCTCCCGAGCCTGATTTAAACGCAGCTTACGGTCTAATTCTTCAACGCACTGCCCTAAACAAAAGAACAGGAACACCTCTTCTGATTCTGCCTCCATGACTTCATGACAGTCGGCGGCCACATCGCAGATATATCCTGCATTTTGATGCGCATTGCCAATCAGTCTATTCAACTCTGCATAGCCGTTAGCAGAAAGCACACCGCGCAAATCTGCAATATTGTTTTGTGCATGTTCAAACTGCGAACTGAAAGAAACCGGATGCTGTGTATCTACAACCAGCTCATTTAAAGAACTTGCATCAAATGCAGGCAGACAAAAGGCATGGGCATAGTCACGGGCAATATCATTATTCTGAAATGGGAAAATACTGCACAAATACTGCGTGCGTGATAAATAGCGTCCTAGCCAAAAAATATGTTCAGCATTGCTGTTTAATAAAATCATTACGGCTCCTAGCGTACAATCATTGCGTGGAGGTTAAAGCGCATCCAGCCGAAATGCGCTTGAAGTTCATGAGTGCAAGTTATCGACTACCCAAGTGTCTTTTATGCCGCCGCCTTGTGATGAGTTAACCACCAGCGAACCGGGCTGCATAGCCACACGGGTTAAGCCTCCCGGCACAATTTCAGTGCGGTATGGCGAACTTAAAATGAATGGCCTTAAATCAATATGGCGCTCGGCAGTACCGAAAGCGGTTAGTGTTGGACAAACCGATAAATCCAAAGTCGGCTGCGCAATATACAGTTCTGGCGAAGCAAACAGTTTTTGTTTAAATTCTGCTAGCTGCTGTTTGGAAGCCTGAGGCCCAATCAGCATGCCGTAACCGCCAGAACCTTGGGCTTCCTTCACCACCAGCTGATCTAAATGCGCCATGACATAATCTAAATCTTGCATATCGCGGCATTGATAGGTCGGCACATTCTTCAAAATAGGCTGCTCACCCAAATAGAAATGAATCATTTTATCGACATAAGGATAAATAGATTTGTCATCCGCAACACCGGTTCCCGGCGCATTGGCAATCACGACATTGCGATGCAGATAGGCAGACATTAGCCCCGGCACGCCCAGCGTACTGTCGGGCCTAAAGCACAGCGGGTCTAAAAATGCATCATCTATACGTCTATAAATTACATCAACCCGCTGCCTGCCCCGAATCGTTTTCACATAAACTTTATCGTTTTCTACAAAAAGGTCACGCGAAGTCACCAAAGGCACATCCATTTCTCTTGCCAAAAAGGCGTGTTCATAATATGCACTGTTGTAGCGGCCAGGTGTCAGCACGACAATAAACGCACGATCACAATCAGTATTTTCCGCCAGCACCTGTTTCAGCAGCTGCGGATACTGCCCGATATCTAAGATACTGCTTTGCTTATATAAATCCGGCATCAATTGTTGGCTGATTTTGCGGCTTTCCAGCATATAAGACACACCGGATGGAGTTCTTAAATTGTCTTCCAGCACATAAAATTCCCCTTTACTGTCACGGACAATGTCTATACCGCCAATTTGGCTGTAAATCTTCCCTTTTAAATCATGCTGATACATATGAGGCTGAAACGCTTCATGTGTCACCACCTGCAGTTCCGGCACAATACCGGCTTTCAAAATTTCCTGCTCATGATAAATATCATGCAAAAATAGATTCAGTGCTTTTACCCGCTGCGCGCAGCCGGCCGCAATATTGTTCCATTGCTTTTTGGCAATGATGCGTGGAATTAAATCGAATGGAATGGTGCGCGCTGTACCGGCCGCATCACCATAGACAGTAAAAGTGATGCCATGATATAAAAAATGTTCTTTTGCTTTGGCATTCAGTTCATTCAGCTCATCAATGCTGTACTGTGTCAGCCACTGCTCTATGCGCCCACAAGCATCACCCAGAGCAGCTTGATCATCGCGCAATTCATTAAAAAATTTTGATTTCAGCTGTTCAAACAGCGCGTAAGCTTTTAACTGCTGGTCGTTTACGGTGATTCTGAACTCTGCTGGCGGTGCCGCGCTATTGCCTCCCCCTATATTTGCTGTATAACCCTCTATAACAGCAGCCGAAGTTGTATCTCTATTTTCTTTAAGCATACAAACCTCTTCATTGTAATCTATTGTAAATAAAAACAAGCAATTAATATGCCAGCAGGATATTCTTCCTTATTAAATTCATTTATCGGCTAAAAAAAATACATGTTCAAGAGCATTGCTGTACCAAGATGTATCAAAATATAGCCACTAATTCAGGCGAAACGCTTGCGAAAGCTATAGAGATTTCTTATTGTGTTGAAGATTTAAATTTCTAATTTATTAAGAACGCCATCGCCAATATGTCGACACTAGAAAAAGAAACATCCAACAGCCTCTACCGTCAGTGGCAAATACTTTCCCGCCTTTCTGCAGGCAAATGGATGGGTACACGTGAATTGCAAGAGATTCTCAACCGTGAAGGCATTGAGATCAGTCTGCGTACGATTCAACGTGACTTAAACCAAATTTCACAGCGCTTTCCCATTGAAAGCAGCAAAACGTCACCGCAAGGCTGGCGCTGGCGTTCCGATGCGCCGATTCAAAGCCTGCCGCATATGACCAGCTCTCAGGCCGTAACCTTTATGATGGTTGAAGAGCATCTCAAACATCTGCTGCCGCCCAGCTTAATTGAAGAAATGAACCCTTGGTTCGATTTAGCGCGGCGCAGCCTGTCGACCCAAAACAACGTGCGTCAGTGGATTAATCGTGTACGTATTGTGCCTGCTACTCAGCCCTTAATCCCCCCACTTGTTGATAAATCTGCACAGCAGGCAATTTATGAAGGGCTGCTTCAGGACAAACAGCTGGAATGCATTTATCACGGACGCGGCCCGTCTAGTGAAGAAAAAACATATATTTTGAATCCATTAGCCTTAGTTCAAAAAGGCGCTGTGATTTATTTGGTCTGTACCCGTCATGATAGAACCGACATTCAAACCTTTGCCCTACACCGTTTTAAATCTGCTGCTGTGCTGAATTCACGCGCCATGCATCCAGTCAATTTTGACATTGACGGCTATATCGACTCTGGCGCTTTAGGTTTCCGTGTAGACTTCAGCAAACCTACTGAAACAGTGCATCTGAAATTATATATGCATGATAATGAGACTTTTTATTTTGAAGAGACTCAAATCAGCAAAGACCAGCAGATCGAAAAGACCGCAGATGGCCTGAGCTGTGTATCCGGCCACGTGCCTTTCACGTCACAACTGGTGTGGTGGCTGCGCAGTTTCGGTAAGCACATACAGCGCATAGAGCCTGCCGAAGTCTGGAATGCAGTACAGCAAATTAAGAATTCTGCACCATAATATTTAGGGCTATGAAGCTTTCCGCTGTTTTTGCAGCAGTGAACATTTTTAAAGGATACAAGATGCAGAAATTTTCTGAGCTTCATACTATTTCTGTATCAGTTAAGCGCTAAATGTCATAAATGCGACCCATCGCGCATCTGCCTTCGTATTCCAGCCCGACGTACAGAACTTACCGCCCCATTTTTAATCATGCCAATTTTGACAATATAATTTGCATAACTTAAACGGCATAAGTTAGGCCGCATAACTTAGACGACATAACTTAAGGCTTGAACCAAATGACTTTACACACATACCCTCATACATCATTCAGTCAATAAAAAGTCCCAACTGCGCGGGACCGATCAATTTTTTAAAATATTTTTTGTGGTTATTATCGCCGCGGTGAAAGTTCACACAGCATAAGCGCCTGCTCCTGCAGCTTATGCCATGCACCTGTTGGCTTTATTGTGCATTTGTACTGCATCGCAGCATATACCTTCAAATACATCTTAAGATACATGAAACAATACATGGGCATGCTAAATCTGCACGGTTATAGCGTATTGTCTTTTTGGTCATTAAGAGCCCTTCTGCAGTGAATGTAAATTCACTGTATGTTTATTAATTCAGTTTGAGAAATCACAATATTTGCTTTGCATATCTGAATTTGCTTGGTCTAAATTTCAAACCAAACTGTGAACAAAAGCGGCGCGATTTGCAATGCTCCGAACTGCGTTAATTTTTTGATTTTTACGCAAAAGCCTCACCAACCATTTATTAATGGCATTTTAAATTGCTGCTTTTAGTTAATTGTCTATGACTTATGCTTCTTTTTTAATGACTTGCGCTTTATAGTCTTAGCATCGGCAATACGGATATTTTAAATAATGCCTAATTCTTCTCAAGCGATTCGGCACAAATTGCTGAATACATTTTTTTCCCGCCATTCCATTTGGTTCGCGTGCATTTTTATTGCACTGCTGATTACCTTATTTCACATCGGCTATCAGCCGCGGTATGTGCATTATTTTGTGTCAGATACCTTGCTCAACAGCATTTGGGTCATTACCTCACTGCTCAGCCTGCTCGGCTTATATGATTTATTGCAAAACAAGCATTCTATTTTAAAAAACTACCCAATTATGGGGCATTTCCGCTTTATTTTCGAAGAATTTCGCCCGGAAATCCGCCAGTATTTTATAGAATCCGATCAGGACGCTTTGCCGTTTTCACGCATGCAGCGCAGCTTGGTGTATCAGCGCGCCAAAAATGAAAATGCAGACAAACCGTTTGGTTCCATTATTGATGTGTATCAGGAAGACTACCGCTTCATGACCCATTCAATAACTCCCTGCAAACCAGCCAATACCGATACATTCCGCATCACTATCGGCAATGCTGCCTGCAGCCAGCCTTACAGCGCCTCGATCATGAACATTTCTGCAATGAGCTTCGGAAGCTTAAGCGCAAATGCAATCCGCGCGCTCAATAAAGGCGCTCAATTAGGCGGTTTCTATCATGACACTGGCGAAGGCAGCATTAGTCCCTATCATCTAGAAAACGGCGGCGATATTGTTTGGGAATTGGGTAGCGGCTATTTTGGCTGCCGCACGCTTGACGGCAAATTTGATCCTGTTCGTTTTGCAGAGCAAGCCAAACTGCCTCAAGTCAAAATGATTGAAATTAAAATGTCGCAAGGCGCCAAACCTGGTCATGGCGGCATTTTACCCAAAAACAAAATTTCAGAAGAAATTGCACAAATACGCGGTGTAAGCCGGGAAATGGATTGTGTTTCTCCGTCGAGCCATTCAGCGTTTCGTACTCCGCTGGAAATGATGCATTTTATACAGCAGCTGCGTGAGCTCTCTAACGGCAAACCAGTCGGCTTTAAATTATGCATTGGTCAGCCATGGCAGTTTATGAGCATTGTCAAAGCTATGCTGCAGACCAAAATTGTGCCGGACTTTATTGTGGTTGACGGCGCTGAAGGCGGTACAGGCGCAGCCCCTATCGAACTGATCAATTATATGGGTACCCCGCTGCGTGAAGGCCTGCTGTTTGTGCACAATACACTGGTGGGTGCGGGTCTGCGCGATCAGATTAAAGTCGGCGCCAGCGGTAAAATCATTAGCGCTTTTGATATTGCCAGCACCATGGCCATAGGCGCAGATTGGGTTAATTCAGCACGCGGCTTTATGCTTGCTGTGGGCTGTATTCAAGCACAAAGCTGTCATACCAATCAGTGTCCAGTCGGGGTTGCAACACAAGACAAAGACCGCCAGAAAGCCCTTGATGTACCCTCAAAATCAATGCGGGTTTATAACTTCCACCGCAACACTATGCACAGCCTTTCAGAGCTGATTGCTGCTGCCGGGTTAAAACATCCGCAAGACATCAAGGCGCACCATTTAGCGCAGCGCATTAATGACCGTGAAATCAAGAACTATGCGCAGCTACATTTTTGGCTGCAGCCAAACGAACTGCTGCAATGTGAAAATAAAGATGAGGACAATTTTTACTACCGCATGTGGAGTTTGGCCGACGCAGAAAAATTTTAGCGGCCCGTGCCTCATTCTGTTCTCACCGAAAAAAAACAGCCTATCTGGCTGTTTTTTTTCAAGCTATAGATTCATTTTTTACGCATATGGCAATTTATTTTTCCTGACGTATATCCTGCATTTTTCAGCTTCTTTTAATGTTGCGCCGATAATAAATGTAAAACATTATGAAAGAATCTTATTCCAGCAGTATTCAATTTTAAATTATAACCACATAAAAAAGCCGCTTATTTTACAACACAGCAAATTACGCCAAATCGCTTTCCCACCAGTCTTTCATACTTCATTAGAATTATTCTTTCACTTCACAGCAGAGTCAGCATACGATTGTATTTCAACAGCCTAACAAATGATTCAGCGCTAAAATTTAACGCAAGAACGCTTTTATATAAGCGCTCACTACTTACGATTAGTTTATTAGCCCCTAAAAATTATGAACTAATAATAACTTTTACCGCTTTGCGCATGCAAAAAGGCCGGAATCAATCCCGTTAAAGCAGCGCGAATATCTGCGCGTTCATTAATCAGCTGATGTGAGCCTTCTTCCAGCATCAACAAAGTCTGCAGACGGAATTTACGCCGGATAAATTCAATATTATAACGCCAGTCCACAGTCTGATCCTGCGCGCCTTGCGCAAGCCATACTGGAATTCGGCAGGCCGGACGCTGTTCCATTTGCTGCATCCATTTAGACATGGCTAAAATCCAGTCCATCCCCATCATGCGCGGCTGCAGCGGATCTTTTAAACGCACAAAACGCAAAAACTCAGGGTTATGGTTATTGCGCTTGAAATGCCGCGGCACTTCACGCTTGATGCGCCGGATAATGCCTAAACCTATAGAATTATGCCACCAGGCCGATTTTGCCGGACGGATGAGCGGTGACAGCAGCAGTACGCGGTTTACATAAGGGTTTTCGCGACGCTCTGCAAACTCCAGCAGATGATGCAGCCAAATTGCGCCGCCTGTGCTTTGTCCAATACCCAGCCAAGGTTTCGGCAGCTGGTTGGCATGCTTCACATATTGATGTACTGCATGCAGCACATCCTGATAATGATCAAAATTTTGGATGCTGGCCGGTGAGCCATTGCTTAAGCCATGACCGGGTAAATCATAGGTCAGCACACTAAAGCCCTGCTCTAAAATTTCCCGAATAATTGGCTGATAAATCCCGCTATGTTCTAAATAACCATGCAGTAAAAAAACCGTGCCTTTAATTTTTGGGTTTTCACTGTTTAGGTTTGGCTGAAATACCTGTACATGCAGCTTAAACAAAGGCATTTCAATGTAACCCTGCCAGTGCTGACAATTCAAGCTATCCAATCCATACAGTCTACGATAAGCCTGCAGCTCTACAGTTGGAGTATAAGGCTGATTTAAATTCAATGGCTGCAGCAGCTGCGGTGTAGTTTCTCGGCTCGGCACCGGTAAATCCAGCTGCTTTAAAATTGTTGGATTTAAAAAAGGAATATCAGGCATTAAGGCACCTCTCGGCATTCAGTGCCAAACCACATATCCCGCATGGTGGCGAGCATTTCATAATTAGCGCGGCGGCTATGGTCATAATTTTTTTCACTCGGCTGCCAGTGTGTGAGTGTCGTCGGCATAGGCGCCTCTACTGGAATAGTTTCAATCCCGTTCAGCGCAAACAGACGCCGAGTACGCGGCATATGGTATTGATCAGTAATTAAAATCACCGTCGGCGCGCCGCCTTTTTTCTGCAGCAGCAGCGAACTGAATCTGCTGTTTTCACAAGTATTCATGCTGCGGTCTTCTAAAAGCTTGGCATCCACATTGCGCTTTTTCAGCCATGCCTGCATATAAGGTGCTTCTACACCGCTCAGTACGATAGGCAACGGATACTCTTTAGCTGTAGCCAAAGTGGTTTCTAAACGCAAGCGCGTGTAGTTATTAACGACGATGTCTTTACCGTTATCGCCCAGCGTCAAACCACCGCCCAATACTACAATTGCATTAGGCTGTGACACTGCTGTTTTTTTCTTCTGGTTCTGATCTTGAATCAGCGCGATATCTTTAAAGATTTCTTCGTCAACCGGTTCAGAGGCCGGCTGTTCTACTTGATGCGTTTTTAAAAATTCGGTGTAACGCGCCATCAGCTGTTTATTTTCCACACTGTTCAGCGCCAGCAGATCTTTGACCTGCTGCGCAGAATCGCTGTTTGAATCAATCACCGCTTCACTGCCTGCAGCAGGTTCATCAGTATCGGCCACGCTCTTATGCTTTTTAGATTTTTCATGATGTTCAGGCTCTGATTGAACGCTGTTCAATAGCGGCACAATGGGCCGGTCTTTTTCATCATTTTCTTTTTGCTGTTCATCTTCAATCAGCTTTTGCAATGCTTTATAACGTGACTGAATCACAGTGAGATTTTGTGAATTTTTGCTCTGAATAGCTTCTTCCATGACTTTTAAATAAGCTTGACGCGCAATCCATAAATCAGAGCCGGGCTCATAATTATCCCCATCAGTTAAAGAAGCCTGTTTTTGGCTCTTGGCCGCAACCTCATTCACTTCTACTGGCACAAAATAATTTAGCCCTTTCACAATGAGCTGAGAATAAAATGGCGTATAAATGAAAACCATCAGACAACCCAACAGCGCAAACAGCACAGCAGCAATTTGCACCAGTCGAACCATCCAATGTTTAGTCTTCATCTTTCTGCGTCTTCCTTAATCCTGATGGGAATGGATTAAACCCTGTTCATTAAACAAAACCGGTTCCGGTTCAAGTGTTATATGAAATTTATCATACACATCTTTTTGTACAGCCTGATAGGCTGCACGCACATCACTTAAAGCCGCATCACCGTAATTCACCAGCACCAGCGCCTGTTTATGGAACATGCCAACCATATTCAGCTGTTTGCCTTTCCAGCCCGACTGATCAATCAGCCAGCCTGCTGCAATTTTAACGCACTGATTCGGCTGAGGATAATGGGGCAAATTGGGAAATTGCACTGCAATTTGGTCAAATTCCTGCTGACTGATTACTGGGTTTTTAAAAAAACTGCCCGCATTGGGATATTCTTTTGGATCAGGCAATTTGCTTTGACGAATGTGAATGACCTGCCGCTGCAGATTTTCTGGCGACTGATCATCCGCAACCGCCGCTTTCAAATCACCATAATTCAATTTCAATTCAGGGTTTTTTAACAGCTTAAATGACACATGGGTAATGATATAGCGGTTTGGGTCATCCTTAAAAATACTGTGCCGGTAGCTGAATTTGCAATCAGAAGCCGAAATGTCTGTAAAGACTTTTTCGCAGCGGTCGTACACATGCACAGTTTGAATAAATTCTCCAGCCTCTACACCGTATGCGCCAATATTCTGTACCGGTGATGCACCCACTAATCCCGGTATTAAGGCCAAATTTTGCAGGCCATACATACCGTGAGCTGTAGTCCATAGCACAAATTCATGCCAGTTTTGCCCTGCACCGACTTTTACTGTAATCGTGTCTTTATCCTGTGCTGCGGTCTCAATACCTTGGATATCCAGCTGCAGCACCAGCGCATGAATCTGTTCCGGCAATAAAATATTGCTGCCGCCCGACAGCACTAATATATTCAAGGCCCGCTGCGCTGCATAATCCAGCGCTTGTGGAAGCTCATCAGCATGCGAAATTTTGACATAATCTGAAGCTACAGCATTAAGGCTGAGCGTATTTAAGGGCTTAAGCTGCACTTGCTGTTGAATATTCATAACTTAAACCTTATTTCTGTAAACGCTGTTTCAATAATTCGACCCATGCGCGGCTGCTGGACTCACACTGATCCAGTACATCTTCAAAACCTGCATCACCGCCATAATAAGGGTCTGGCACTTCCCGCGCTGGATATTCCGGATCATGCTGGCTCATAAGCGCAATTTCTGCGCGAAGCTGGTTAGGGCCAAATTCGTTTTGCGCCTGACGCATTAATTGCTGAATATTTTCCAGATTTTCATAATCCATGGCTAAAATTAAATCAAATACGGTAAAATCAACGCTTTTAAGCTGACGCGCGCGCAATGCAGACAAGTCGTAACCGCGCAATTTAGCATGCTTCTGACTGCGCAGATCTGGCGCTTTGTTTGGATGATAATTGCTGGTTCCCGCAGAGTCGACATGTATATTTAAGTTTGCGTCATCACAAAAGCGCTTGAGTACAATCTCTGCCGTGGGAGAACGGCAAATATTGCCTAAACAAACACATAACACCTTATATGGCGTTTTGGACGGCATAACGACCTCTGAACTACTTTTATTTCAAGCATCTTATGTTAAGTTATTTGAAAGATGAATCCTATATCAAGCATCAAGAATAATATTCATTTAGCGATAAATCGATATAAAAATGAAGGATAAAGTAATGAGTAATTTTCAGTTTCAGACTGTCAGCAATATCATTTCCGGGCTTGGATCAATTCATGAACTGAAAACTTTGCTGCGTGACTTTAACCCTAAACGCATACTGTTGATAACCGATCCCGGCATTGTACAGCAGCAGCTTCACTTGCCTGTTTTAGAAATCCTTGAAGCAATTCATCAGCCTTATACTCTTTACTCAAATGTTCAGGCAGACCCGGCCGAACATATCATTTTGGATGCGGTCCAGTTTGCTCAAAGCAAACAGGCTGATTTAATTATAGGTTTTGGCGGAGGCAGCTCCTTAGATACCGCCAAAATTATTGCTTTGCTGGCACATCCGCAGCAGACTCAAAAACTGCAGGATATTTATGGTGTTGGCAATGCCAAACGGCCTCGCCTGCCTTTGATCTTAATTCCCACCACCGCCGGCACAGGCTCTGAAGTCACGCCTATTTCTATTATCACAACCGGCGAAACAGTTAAAACCGGAATTGTTTCACCTGTACTGTATGCAGATGCAGTCATACTGGATGCATCATTTACGCAAAACCTGCCAGCGCAAATTACTGCGGCCACCGGTATTGATGCAATGGTGCATGCCATTGAAGCCTATACTTCAAAAATTAAGAAAAACCCTTATGCCGACATGCTGGCCAAACAGGCACTGCGCCTGCTGAATAAAAACCTGCCGCTGGTGCTCAAAGACGGCAGCAATATGGAAGCGCGTCAAGCGATGCTTGAAGGTTCTATGCTGGCCGGTCAAGCCTTCGCCAATGCGCCGGTTGGTGCTGTGCATGCGCTAGCCTATCCGCTCGGCGGGCATTTTCATATTCCGCATGGCCACAGCAATGCACTGGTGCTGACCGAGGTTTTAAAATTTAATGCGCCAGCTGCCAAACAGCACTATGCTGAATTAATGCAATGGCTCGACCCATACAGCACCGGCTGCACAGATGGGCTGTGCGATTTATTTATTGATCATATGCAAAATCATTTAGACCGCAGCGCATTAACGCTTAAGCTCCATGAACTGGATATTCCGGAACACGCGCTGCAGCAGCTGGCTGAAGACGCCATGCAGCAAACCCGCCTGCTGCAGAACAATCCGCGTGCGTTGCAGAAAAATGACGCCTTCATTATTTATACAAACATATATAAATAATATGTAATTTTCACGTTAACAAAAATGCAAAACAAATCACATTTTTAAAATCCAAATTGAGTATTTTTCAACCAATTAATTTTAAGTTAAATAGATAAAAATTTCATGGACTTAAAATAATAGCCGTTTTTTTAATCTTTTAAGTCTTTATTTTTTATTCATTAATTTTTTTACAATTTCTCACAAACTGATAAATAGAATGTAATTTTTGTTAACTAATCAACAAAATCATTAACTTTTCGTCCTAAACTTGCTGCATAAGGTGCCCACGGATACATGGAAAACCGAGAAAAACAAAACAGGGACTAAACTATGAAAGCAATTGTAAAAACATTTTTGCCATTAACACTCATCTGCACAATGCCAGTTGCGCAAGCCGCGACAAGTGACGGCAAAAGCTGGGGCGTTTCTGCTGGCTGGCTGCATGTCATGCCGCAAGGAGAGAAGCAGGGAGTGTATGGAACTATTACAGATAACTCACCTCTTTTTAAAGGTACTCCTGCTGAGTCACCCAATGCAGGTTTTGAAGTTCAAGATGCCGATACTGCCGGTTTGATGCTGGACTATTTTGTCAACGACAACGTTTCATTAGAACTCGTGTTAGGTGCGCCGCCTGAAATGGAATTGTCTGGCAAGGGACAAATTGGAATTGATGCGCTAGGCTTACATATACAAGCGGCAGATTTAGACAAATTTGACAAAGTAGCTACAACTGATGCTTATACACCTACACTGCTGGGTAAATATCATTTTGGCGCCGTAAGCAACAAATTGCGTCCTTATCTAGGCGCCGGCGTCATGTATGCGCATTTCAGCAATGTCAAAGCAGATCCAAACATCAATGCGGAACTCAACAGCGATGCACTATTAGCCATATTAAAACCTGAATTAGGCAAAATTAAAGTTGATGATGCTTTTGCGCCTGTGGCAATAGCAGGCCTTGACTACAATATTAATAAAGACTGGTTTGCTACGGCTTCGGTCAGCTATGCACATCTATCGACTACTGCTAAATTGAATGTTATCGGCAACACTAAACTCTTCGGCTCGAATATACCGCGTGACACAATCTTAGAAGGCCGCAGTAAAATTGAAATCAATCCAATCGTGACTTATTTAGGCATTGGCTACCGCTTCTAAATCAAGCTTGCATGACGGGCTGACGTCTTAAGCCCGTCATCCCTGACTCCTAATCAGCCGTCCGCCTTTCCTTTGGGTACGGCTTTTTTTATGGATGATTAATAATGGTTTTTTACTGAGTTGACATCACCAGATTGATGACGAAACACGATATTCATATGAATGCCTAAACTTGAATATCTCTAAAAAATTCAGTACAACAGAATGCATCTTTACGCTATTTTTTGCCTAAAATAATGAAACAGCCAGTGCTTCGCAAACAGCAGTTTAAGTTCATTTTTCCTATTCAAACCCGCTGGTCTGACAATGACCAATACGGTCATGTCAACAATGTCATGTATTACAGCTTTTTTGATACTGCAGCCAATGCGCTGCTGATTCAAAAATGCGGATTTGATCTAAAAAATTCACCAACTATCGGTCTGGTGGTTAATTCCCAATGCGACTTCATGCAAGAACTCAGTTATCCAGAGATCATTGAAGTGGGGGTCAGCATCGCAAAAATTGGAATTCATCGCTTACCTATGCGCTGGCCATTTTTAAACAGGATAGCGATACTGCTGCCGCTCAAGGCCAGTTCGTACACGTCTTTGTCGACCGTATCAGCCGGCAAAGTGTGCCCATCGCGAAAGAGATGCGTACAGTACTGCATAATTATCTGTTAAATACAGATATACATTCAGCACAAACTGCTGCTATTTAAGCTTAATATTTTCCAATTTTCCGTCAAATGCAGTCATTAATGATTTGACCACAGGCTCCTCGTGCAGCAGTTCTGCTGCGCGCTGATAAGCGCGGTCTTTGCGCTCATGCTGAAGCGCATACGGAGTCAGCTGCTCCAAGTCTTCATACTTTACGGCAAATCGCGTTGCTGGCCATTGCGCCTGCAGCGCCTGTTCCAGCAAATGCTGCATCTGCGTAACCAAACGCTCATATTGCTGAGGAATATGAAAAATTGATTCCCCATCAATACTGCCTTGCATCAAACCATGCTGCGCAAGTTCCTGCAGCGCCGGTGACAGCTGGCTGCTTCGGAACCAGTATTCCCACTTATCCACCGTCCATTCACCTTCCAGTGTTTGCGGCTGCAGTTTTAAAATATCCTGCGGCATTAATCCAGGCTGATTTGAAGCTGCTTGCGGTTCATTCAAAGCCGCGCTGGCGGAAACTGACGGCATCACAGCTTCCTGTACCGCTGCGGCTGTCTGCATTGAAGCTGATTGATCTTCCGTTGGGGATACCGCTTGCTTCACAGCCGGCCGTTCAGATGCCTGATCTGAAATTTGCAGCGCAATATCATCTAAAGGTGCAATTACATCAAATATCGACACATCAACCTCAGGTTCCGGTTCAGCATGTGCTGGCGCATCTAAGTCAAATAAAGCGCTGTCATTGCCGGCATCGAAAACGATTTGCTGATCTGAAACTTGAATTACAGATGGCTGCACTGCAGAGGAACTAGCACTGTGCTGTTGGTCTTCAGGCTCTTTCACACTGTAGTGATGAGATGTTTCAGGCGAGGTTACAGTTTCAGTACTTGGCTGGGCTGCCGAATCTTCAGACTCATCATCTAAAAAATCATCTGAAGATGGCTCATCAGACACTGCTGGTGCATAGCTGTCTTCATCTTCATCAGCATAATAACCGTCATCATACGCTGCATTTGATGCAGCAGACGGTTCTGCTGGCACGGTTTGCTGCCTATTTTGCGGGACTGGCTCTGGCTGCATTGCCGGCAAAACTGCAGGCTGAGAAGCATTTGTCGGTGTGCTGTTTGGCAAGTCCATGTTAGATTGCGCTGCAGCCGCTTGAGTATCCAGAGCAGGCTGAGATGCACCATGATGCAAATCAGAACCAGCTGGCTGCGCACTCACCAAACGCTCATTTGGCTGCATTGGGCGGAATGCTAACAAACGCAGCACACACATCTCAAAGCCTTGCTCTTGTGTCACAGCCAACTGTAAGTCTGCACGGCCTTTACACGCCACTTGATAATACAGCTGTAAATCCTGCGCTGACACACTCTGGGACAGCTGCATTATCTTAGCGTTAATTTCTGCGCTGTATTTTAAGCTCAGCTCCGGCAAGTACTGCAAGAGCGCCAATTCATGCAGCGTAGAAATCAGCTGATCTAGAACTAAGGAAACATCCAGTGCCTGCTGGCGAAATTGCATCAACAGCTGACTGATATGTCCCTGCTGATTTTGGTGAATCGCGCCAATTAAATCATAAATAATCGTACGGTCAATTAAACCCAGCATGTCTTTAACATCTTGGTGCTGAATTGAACCCTGACCATAAGCAATCGCTTGGTCAGTTAAAGATAATGCATCACGCAGTGAACCTTGTGCAGATTCTGCAATTTGCCAAATGGCATCTTGCTCCGCTTGAATTTGTTCTTTTTGTAAAATATCAGTTAGATGCGTGGTAATTTCATCTACTGCTAAAGGACGCAAAGTGAATTGCAGGCAACGAGAAATTACAGTAATCGGTAATTTTTGTGGATCGGTCGTTGCAAATAAAAATTTCACATGCTCTGGCGGTTCTTCCAAAGTCTTTAATAACGCATTGAATGAATGCGTAGAAAGCATGTGCACTTCGTCAATCAGGTAAACTTTGAAACGGCCTTGTGTAGGAGCATAAGGCACGTTGTCAAGTAGTTCTCGTGTATCTTCAACTTTGGTCCGTGAGGCTGCATCAATCTCGATTAAATCGATAAAACGGCCTTCATTGACAGCCTTACATGTTGCACAGACTTCACACGGTGTTGAAGTCACACCTGTTTCACAGTTCAAACACTTCGCCAAAATACGCGCAATGGTGGTTTTACCTACACCACGTGTCCCCGTAAACAAATACGCATGATGTAACCGACCACGTTCTAAGGCACTGGTGAGTGCGCGTGACACATGGTTTTGCCCCACAAGTTCAATGAAATTTCGTGGACGGTATTTTCGTGCAAGTACTTGATACATGTATGCTCCTTTTTACAGGTGTAAGCATACTGTTTTTTTAGCTAAGAGTGAATGAAGTTCTTAGTCACTGGAATTAATTCGATCAATTTGATCGCCGTACAGCCACTGAATATCAGTGATATCGCTAAATTCATCAAATAGATATTTTTCAGTGCATTTAAAACGGGTCATTAATCACTGACAAATTGGCGTTTTGAAATGGATTCTGGCGCAGTACCTTCTGGCACATCAAGAATAATACCTGTGCCATGCGTTCGCGTCCCGTTTGGAATAAATTCTTGATAAACCCGATGCTCCAACCGGCTTTTGTTAAACTGGGTACCATAGCCCCAGAACTCCCCCAGGCCTTGCCACATGCCTTCGCCTTCCGCATATTCAATCGAATATTCACCAACTGGCATCTGAATTTTTTGGGTACTGTTTCTGGGAACCTGTACTATTGCCATAATCACATTATTCAATTTATTGCGAATAATAAATACAGCGTCCTTTTTTGCAGACGATGTTAAATGCATTGGCCCTTTGGCAGAACCGTCATCGGCATAGCGTAAAATAACATTTGATAAAAAAGGTTTCGCATTTTGCTGCAATGCCTGTTTGCGCTGAACATCTTCCCGCTCATAATTTTCTAAGGCGTTAGGCTGACTGCGGCTGGATAAATTTTCGGCCGGCAGATTTTGATTTGAAACCGGCGCTTCATCTTTTTTATAGAACAAGAAATATAATGCGCCAACAATTACAGCTGCAATAATAAAGCCTGAAAATTGCGAACCTGAATTGCGTCTATGATTAAACCCCATCTCTGCCCCATATTATAAAATAGTAAAATAATCAAAAAGTTATTCTATCTAATATTTAAGCATACTAAAATTATTTTCGGCTTATTTGCAACTTTCAACATTTTCACATGCGATAAGTTTTGCTTGCTAGATAACATTGAAATTTCTTTTACGAGTTTATGGAGGTGCATTCAATTCATGCAGTTGAATTTGATTTTCTAATTCGACGGCTGAGAGTAACGAAGATTACAGCCATCCCTTACGCCCTTTTAATACTTTATCTGCACAGCGTAAAGTTTCTTGAGTTAAGCCCCATAAACGATAATCGCCGGTGATTGAACCCGTCGGGAAGTTGTGGGTATAGGCAAAACTGAGTTGACGCTGTGGATCACACCATGCGCCCGAACCATTAAAGCCCATATGTCCAAAACCTTTGCTAGACTTTCCAAGCGTTAGGATACGGTGATAACCCAAACGCCAATGCATCGGCAAAGGCATTACCCGATCTCGTTTGGTATATTGAACAGTACTTAATTCCTGAAAGACATCAGGACGTATCAAGGTTTGACCTTGCCATTGCCCTTGATTGGCCAACATGGCATATATCTTGGCAAGACTATTGGCACTAAACACACCTGCGGCCGCAGGAATAATTGCTTGCAAGCCCTCATCGCTAAAAAATGAAAATTGGCGCATGCCTTTGGGAATCATGCCATCTTGAAAGTCTTGTAGATTTTGACCTGAGAGCTCTAAAAGCTTATCTAGCATGGAGGGTTTATGCGCCACTTTTTTGTTCTTTGGATGGTTTGCAGGCGCAGTTTTTTGACTATTTTGTTGGATTGTCGTTTCCGCTATTTCTGCCTTTTTCTTTTTTGGAATTAATCTAGCAACTTCACCGAGTTTATCTTCAGGCACACCAAAATACGCATGATCTAATTGCAATGGCTCTACCAAATAGTGCTGCATCAGTTCTGCAAGTGTTCTGCCAGTTGCCTTTTCCAGTACCCCACCCACTTGCCAGCCAAACGTTAAGGGTTGATAAGCAGCATCAGTGGCCATTTCAAAACGCGGTGTCGCCTGTTCGAGTACATGCAGCATATGCGACCAGTCTGCCATTTCAGAAGCAGTTTCAATATTATTTCGTATGTCATATAAACCACTCTGATGGCTCAACATATGTCTTAAAGTAATCTGTGACTTTCCATTTTGTGCAAACTCAGGCCAATATTTGGCAACAGGTGTGTCGTAATCTAAAAAGCCCTCACTGACTAATATATGTGCAAGTGTCGCAAGTACTCCCTTACCTGTGGAATAGCATACCGACGGTGTATTGGCTTGCCATGCTTCATTGGCAGATTTTTTACCCGTCCAAATATCAACTACTTTTTGCCCTTGGAAATACACCACCAAAGCTGCACCACCTAGGTCAGTTCGTGCATCCTGCATTCGACTGAACTGTTCAGCTAAATCTTGAAAGGCAGGGTCTACAGTACCTTGATAATTATTCTTTTGTGCAAATAAGTATTCCTTGACCGCCTGCATCCTGCATTCCTTTTTATATAAACTGTCTGAGATTAAAACAAAAAAGCCTAAATCGATATCGATTTAGGCTTAAGTCTTACAGTGCTTTCACACTTCCCGCGACATGCGGTTTTTTGTTCTTGCTATTTCGAATTGCAAACTCGGTATCTTGTCCAGTTTGAGCAGTTAAAAACTCAACTTGTGATGGGAGATACATTGGTAGTTTAAACCAGACATCTGCTTCATAAGCCTCTGGCAAAGTCAGACTCGATAAGGCTTTGGCCTTACTCCACATACCATGCGCAATCGCTTGTTTAAAACCAAATGCTTTAGCAGTCACGGCATGAATATGGATCAAGTTAAAATCGCCTGAAGTCAGCGCATAGCGGCGACCGGTATTTTCTGAAACATCCCATTCTGCTTGAACCTGTAATTCTGCAGGCTTCGCTTCTGTGGTTTTTGCGGCTGTTTTGTTTTCAGTTTTTTGACGCGCTAAATAAGTAGTTAATGCTTCCACGACAACTTCATCACCGACTTTTGCAGTGGTAATAAAGTCAAATTGCACACCCTTATCATGTGGCTGCAATTCACCAAATTTGCATGACAAAGACAAAGTCTCATTCACACCCACCTTACGATATTGCTTCACTTGGTTGCGGATATGTACCAAACCTAAAATCGCAAATGGAAATGCTTCAGTGGTCATCATATGCATTTGCAGGCTTTGCGACAGCACCGCTAAATAAATAGCTGGAATATAACCATTATTTTTAAAGCCACAGACTTCGTTATAGGCTTTTAAATGCTTTTGATCGACGTTAAAAGAATCCACCACATATTCAACTTGCGGCAGAACTTTTTCACCTTTTGGCTTTTTAAAAATCAAGCCTTGAATCACTTTTGGATAGGCTAAATAAGGCTTTGGAAGTTGACTAAAATGGCGAGTATTCATACTAAACCTTTTAATTATAAATATATCTATTTAAAAGCAATTCCCTCTCCTTTAAGGAGAGGGTTAGGGAGAGGTTAACTTTCCCAATGAATTTTAATCCCCCCTAAATCCCCCTTTAGTAAATGGGGACTTTTCTCCTCCCTTTAAAAAAGGGAGGTCGGGAGGGATTATATTAAGCCCCTAACAAGCTTTGTCCACAAACACGTACCACGTTACCGTTCAAACCTGTAGAAGCAGTAGATGCAAACATTGCAATGGTTTCTGCTACATCAACAGGTAAACCGCCTTGACTCATTGAGTTCATACGACGACCCGCTTCACGGATAGCAAACGGAATTGCAGCTGTCATTTGCGTTTCAATAAAGCCTGGAGCAACTGCGTTAATGGTTACGCCATTTTTAAGTAGTGGTGCTGTGAATTTCACCACACCAATCACACCTGCTTTCGATGCCGCATAGTTAGTTTGACCTAGGTTACCTGCAATACCTGAAATAGAAGATACGCAAACAATACGGCCATTTGCATTGAAGCCATCATTTTCAAGAAGGTAATCATTTACACGCTCAATTGCAGATAAATTAATGTTAATCACCAAATCCCAAAGCTCAGGCTTCATATTCGCTAAAGTTTTGTCACGGGTAATCCCTGCATTGTGTACGATGATGTCCAAACCGCCTTGTGCCGCCGCCGCTGCTTTAATTTTTTCACCTGCATCAGGTGCGGTAATATCAATTGCCAGTGTTGAACCGCCAATTTCACCGGCAACACGGTCAAGATCTGCTTGCTGTTGTGGAACGTCCAAACAAATCACATGCGCGCCATCACGTGACAATACATGTGCAATCGCTTCACCAATACCACGGCTTGCACCCGTCACAACCGCTGTTTTACCTGCAAGCGGTTTGTTCCAATCAACATCAACAACGTCTGCTTTCGATACACGAATGACTTGACCTGATACATAAGCTGAACGTGGTGAAATAACAAAACGAAGTGCTGACTCTAAGTTTGCTTCTGCTCCTTCATCTACATAGACAAGTTGAGCAGCAATTCCTTTTTTGAATTCTTTACCCACAGACTTTACAAAACCTTCAAGGGCACGTTGTGCAATGGCTTGTTTCACAGTCTTCGCTGTTTCAGGGGTTGTACCCACTACCACAACACGACCAGATGCCTGAATTTGACGCGCAATCGGGTTAAAGAATGCATACAGCGCATGTAGCTGTTCAGAGCTTTCAATGCCTGATGCATCAAAAACTACTACTTTGAATTTAGATTCTTTATCGCCTTCATTAAACGCGCCCAAATTCAAACCGGCTTTAGCTGCAGCTTGCTGCAGTTCCGCATTGTTGCCAGCATAACTATTGGCATGAATGTTTGCCAAAACTTGCGCAATTGCACCTGACAATGTTGAAGATGGAGCCGCGCCTAATAAAACAGCCCCTTTTACGACAGGTGTTGCAGACTCAAAACGCTCTAAGAAAGTCGGTGATGGTAAACCTAAATTTTTGATGACAAATTTACCAATAGGAGATTTTGCAAATGTTTGGTATTGATCAGTCATGTGTTTATCTCTCGAAAAAATTAATTTTTGATGGCTTTGAAGATATCCTTTTAACTTCAATATGATGTCATTAACTTGTATTTCAATAGTTCCATCAGTATGCAAATAATAATACTTGAGTTAAAGTTCTGATGACTTGACCTGAATGCAATCTGCAATGTCATTCCAGTCAATTCAGCCTGTGCATGATTATGTTAATGTACCGCTCAGGAATACTTTTACATGCTTGGAAAAGCCTTATGAGCAAAACAACTCAAGAAAATCCAGCAGTCGAAAATTCTGCTGACAACAGTGTGTCAAAACCATCAAAAAGCACACCTGCCCGCACAGTAAAAAAAGCTGCGCCAGCAGCCAAAACGGTAGCCAGTTCAGCAAAACCGACTCGGCCACGCTCTGCGCCAGCCCGCAGCAGCAGTAAAAGCCCAGCTTCTACAGCGACCGCTTCAAAACAAACAACTGAAACTTCTGTTCAACAGGATAAAATCATGAGCCAAAATACTGTTCGCCGCGTTGCAATTCTTGGCGGCAACCGCATTCCATTTGCCCGTTCTAACGGCGCTTATTTCACTGCATCAAACAGCGACATGTTCACCGCAGCATTAAATGGTTTGGTTGAACGTTTCAATCTTCAAGGTCAACGCTTAGGTGAAGTTGTTGCTGGTGCTGTTTTAAAGCACAGCCGTGACTTTAACATGACTCGTGAGTGTGTACTGAATACAGAACTTGCTCCTGAAACACCTGCTTACGATATTCAACAAGCATGCGGTACTGGCTTACAGGCGGCATTCCTTGTTGCAAACAAAATTGCCTTGGGTCAAATTGAAGTCGGTGTTGCAGGTGGTGTAGATACTACTTCTGATGCGCCAATCGCTTTTGGTGATGGTTTACGTAAAGCATTACTTGAACTGAACATCGCAAAAACAGGTAAAGACCGCCTAAAAGCATTAACTAAAATTAATGTCAAAGACTTGATGGATGCACCAAAGAACGGTGAGCCGCGTACTGGTCTTTCAATGGGTGACCACCAAGCCATTACTACGCTTGAATGGGGTATTTCGCGTGAAGCGCAAGACGAACTCGCTGCATCTTCACATCAAAAAATGGCAGCGGCTTACGAAGAAGGTTTCTTTGATGACCTGATTACGCCATTCCTTGGTTTGGATCGTGATAACAACTTACGTGCAGACTCATCTGTAGAAAAACTAGCAAAATTAAAGCCAGCTTTTGGTAAAGGCGATGCACGTACCATGACAGCGGGTAACTCTACCCCACTGACTGACGGCGCATCTTGCGTGCTATTGGCTTCTGAAGAATGGGCGAAAGCAAATGGTCATGAAGTTCTTGCATATTTAACTTTCCAAGAAACTGCAGCGGTTGACTTTGTAGAGAAAAAAGAAGGCCTATTGATGGCGCCTGCTTATGCAGTACCACGCATGCTTGAACGTGCGGGTATTACTTTACAAGATTTCGATTACTACGAAATTCATGAAGCATTTGCTTCACAAGTGCTGTCTACGCTCAAAGCGTGGGAAGATCCAAAATTCTGTAAAGAACGTTTGGGTTTAGATGCACCATTAGGTTCAATTGACCGCAGCAAACTGAACGTGAAAGGTTCTTCACTCGCTGCAGGTCACCCATTTGCTGCAACTGGCGGCCGTATTATCGCAACTGCGGCGAAGCTATTGAATCAAAAAGGTTCAGGCCGTGTATTGGTTTCGATCTGTGCTGCGGGTGGTCAAGGTGTTACTGCGATTATTGAAAAATAATGCATAACATCTAAACTAAAAAAACCGCTCAATTGAGCGGTTTTTTTGATTCAACTTAGACTGATTAGAAGCGGTAGCCTACACCCAAGTAAGTGATGATTGGATCAATATCAATTTTGGTGGTCGCATGAATTAATTGTTCACCCGTTGTTTCATTGATCACATTAATCGTGGTTTTATTATTAAGTTTCGCATAAGACACGGATGCAGCGGTAAACCAGTTTGGAGTAAAGTCATAAGTAAAACCTAGAGTAACAATTGGAGCGATCGCATCATCTGCATCCACATCTACACGCATCGAACCTGATGAAGCCTTACCATCCAGTGCAGCCCCTGCTTTATTATCCAACACGTTTTGTATCATATGCCCCGCAGCTTCTAAATCACTGCGAATCTCTGGATTTAATTTAATGTCATTAAAATAAGCGTACATAATACCAGCGCCCACATACGGTCTGAATTTATTGATGCCACTCTTGCCAAATTGATATTGCGCTTCAAGCGCCGGCGTCCAAGCACGTGCAGTTGCTGCTTTAGATTTACTTCCTAAGTCTGTAATTGGAATATCTTGCTTTAATCCCAAACCATCAGGAAATAAAGTACCAGATGTTCCAGTTGGTGTGGCGTGGCCAGATAATGGAGCTGTTATCTGGCCTTTACCCTTAATGTCTACTTTCGGAGGAATTCCTCCAATAACCTGCAGGGAAACATTATCGTTAAGATAATAATTAAACATTAAACCAAGTGTATCTACATTATCTGCTTCAAGACCCGTTCCGCCAGACTGCCAAGACTCTAATCCATTGATTACGGCTGTACCCGACTCCGCAGCATAAATATTGCCATTTGGGTCTGAAATTTTAAAGAGCTTTAAAGCCCCTAAATCAACTAACTGTGTAAGCAGATCTTTTGCAACAAAAGGCTGACCTGTACTTGGATCATTACTTACATAATCCGGATCTAAAGAATTTACGAAAGCTTCTTCGCTAATTTCCCCAACTGTGGATTTTGTACCATTTTTAACAGCCGTATTAACATTAAAAGGATTAGCTTTCCCTTGCGGCATGACGTGCATCCAGCCGGCAGATACAGAAAAACGCTTAAAGTTGCCGTCTGCAGCTGCAAGTTGTGTAACCCCAAGTAAAACTGCAGGCAAGGCCATCTTCATTAATTTCATAGGCTAACTCCTTGTCAGACATATTTTTTTTGTAGATTAATAAAAACATTCTTTGTTTTTATAGTTAGAAGTTATGTAATTAGTGATGTTTTTTATATGTTATTAATGTTTTTAAAATATTGTTTATTGTTAAAAATACTTAATTGTTAAACCATTAGAGGCCTGCATTTATCAATTCAGGCCAAGTTTATGATTTCAATGTGTTAGCGGTATTCTGGCTCATATCCAAAATGCGCTTCGATGTGGTCATAACACCATTGGAATATAAAGGTATAGACCAAAATACAGGTCGTCATACTTAAATCCAGTAAGATTGCCTGTCCTAAAGACATATTCATGGCATAAGCCACCATTGGGATGGTCACAAGCATCAGTCCGCCTTCAAAGCCAATCGCATGTAAAACACGAACTCCAAACGTTCTTTTTAACTTTCTTTTTGCTTCATATTTTTCAAAAAAATGGTTGAAAATCATGTTCCAAATCACTGAAGTTACGGCCATAGCAATCCCCAATGTTCCAGTGACTTCCATAGGCACTCTAAAAATAAAACTTAATGCGACAGCAATGATCACCAATAGGATGATTTCATAGCTCAATGCATGAACAATCCTTCTCTTGGAAATCAACATAAATGCATACCTGTAATAAAAATAGTGTTAAACGCATTGTATGTTCAAAAATATGATTGATCGAGTTAGAATCTTTCAATTATTTTGATAGATCGGATGATGGGCTTTTCTGAATCAGCATTGACTTAAAATGCACAGCAAAATTAGAAAGAAACCCTTCAATACAATGCATCGAAAGGTGTAATCCATCACGGCTCCGCCAGACCATAAGAGCTTTACCCTATGAATATAAATCAGGAACAGCTAACAATATTTAAAACGGTGATTGAAAATGGATCGTTTTCTGCAGCAGCCAGAAAGCTCGGAAAAGTACCTTCAGCTGTTAGCATGGCCATTGCAAATTTAGAAATTGATTTAAATCTACGCCTGTTTGAACGTCATAGCCGCGAGCCTGTACCGACTGCTCAGGCGCTGGTGCTGTATGAAAAAACTCAGCAGCTGCTGGTTGAAATGAATCAATGGAAGCAGCATGCTATTGCGCTTAGTTCGGGTTTAGAAACCGCCTTAAATATAGCAGTGGTGTCTGAACTGCTGCACACACACTGGACTGACTATATCGCGCTGCTGTCGCGCAAATTTCCCGAACTGGAAATCAATATTTTTTCAGCCCCGCAAGAAGATGCGCAGAAAATGCTAGTAAATGGCACTGCCCAATTTGCCTTAATGTTTGAACGCGAACAGCTGGAAAGCAACGAACAGTTTGTAGAATTAAAGCGCGAAGCGCTGGTACCGGCAGCTGCTTTTGATTCAGATTTAGCGCTGCATGATTCAGTCAGCTTTGAACAAATACTGCAAAGCCGGCAAATTGTAGTCGCCAGCCGTGACCGCAGCATTAAACCGGAATTGCTGTATTCAAGAAAATATTGGCGTACAGATAATCATCATTCTGCATGTTCCATGATTGTGCAAAATTTGGGATGGGGCGTTCTGCCTTTAGAGATGTTTAATGAAAATCCCTTACTGAAAAGTCAGCTCAAAATTTTAAATTTCTCAGACTTCACACCAAAATTTGAATATTTTGTCGATTTAGTATGGAACCGTGAAAGTCAACAAGGCTTAGCTGCTCGTTTTTTGATTGATTACGTCAGAAATCAGCGAAAAAATACATTTTAGCCACGCGCAAACGACGCTTTTCTGTTGGGTTAAATCCGGTTTATGATATAACTGAGTGTACAGGCAATAACTTTAAGAACTAGATATCAATGACACAATCTGCGTTAAACCAATTAAAAAGCGTAACTACTATTGTTGCTGACAGCAGTGATTTATCTGCTATTGAAAAATTCCGTCCGCTGGATGCGACCACCAATCCATCATTAATTACTGCTGCTGCCAACCAGCCTGAAAATAAAGTGCTAATTGAAGAAGCTTTTGCCCAAGCGAAGCAGGAAGGCTACAGCAGCGATGATTTGATTGAGCGCACCATTGATATTTTAACGGTCAAATTTGGCGTCGAAATCCTTAAACTCATTGACGGCCGTGTATCAACAGAAGTCGATGCCGCCCTGTCCTATGATACTGACGCGACCATTGCCAAGGCCAAAGAACTTCTTGCACTGTATAAAAATTACGGCATTGACCAAAAGCGTATTTTGATCAAGATCGCATCAACATGGGAAGGCATTCAGGCCGCCAAAGCGCTGCAGGCGGAAGGTATTAACTGTAATTTAACTTTGCTGTTTGGCCTGCATCAAGCGCAAGCCTGTGCAGAAGCTGGCGTTACCCTAATTTCCCCGTTTGTTGGACGCATTTTAGACTGGTACAAAAAAGCTGAAAATGTTGACAGCTATCCAATTGATAAAGACCCGGGTGTATTATCTGTTAAGCAGATTTACCACTACTACAAACAGCATGGCGTACAGACAGAAATTATGGGCGCTAGCTTCCGCAGTACAGAACAGGTACTAGGTCTAGCTGGATGTGACCTATTGACCGTCTCACCAAATCTGCTGGCAGAATTAGAAAATGATGAACGTACTGTTGAGATTCAACTATCTGCTGATCATCCGCATGCGCATACCGAACACCCCATTTCACCATTGACTAAAGAAGGCTTTAAAACGGAATTAGAACATGACCTAATGTCATTCCAGCTGCTGCAAGGCGGCATTGACGGTTTTATTAAAGCACGTGAACAGCTAAGCGCTTTACTGCGCCAGTCATTTGGTTATGACGCTGAATTGAAAGCTTAAAGCGCATCGTCTTCAGTCTAAAATTTTTAGCTTAAAATTCAGCGTTCAACTTAATAGCCGATGCTCTATAATAGCGCATCGGCTTTTTTGTGTGAGCAATACGTGTTTGGCATTACGGATTTAACCACTTACATTATCGGCACAATTTTAATTGTCCTGCTGCCCGGGCCAAACTCTATTTATGTCATGACCATTGCTTCACGTTACGGCGTCAAAGCAGGCTATATTAGCGCTTTCGGTGTTTACACCGGTGATATTGTGTTAATTGTGCTGACTGCTATTGGCGCAGCGTCTTTACTGCATGCTTTCCCCTGGCTGTTTGTATTGCTCAAAATTGTCGGCGCCGTATATTTAAGCTATTTGGGTATTAAACTGCTTATAGCAGCCTACAAGACATGGTCTGCAGTTCCTGCACCAGAACATGTGCAGGAAAAACAGCAAGCGCTGGAACAGCTTCACCCTTTCCGCACAGCACTGACCATCAGTATCTTAAATCCCAAAGCCATTCTGTTTTATTTATCTTTCTTTGTACAATTTGTTGATCCCGCCTATCCCTATCCTGCCATTACATTTACGGCACTGGCGGCCGTGCTGCAAGTCATCAGTATGAGTTATTTAACTATATTAATTTTTTCTGGCGCCAAACTGGCTTCTTATTTTAGCGACCGCTATAAATTAACCGCTTGCTGTGTCGCTTCAGTGGGTATGCTGTTTTGCGGTTTTGGTCTCAAACTAGCCACATCTACGATCTAAGAACAGGTGCGTGAGCTCAACTTTTACACTGCAGAACATCATTATGAGCACCGACCGCCACCTGTAAAAAATTCACTGTTTCATGCAGTACTACTTGCTTGATATACAAAATTTGAAACTATGTGCTGAACCGCTTTAGCATCTGCGAGGGTATTGTTACCTCGAGTTTAGGCCTCGCCCCTATTAAGCGCTCTATCAAACACCAGCACATAAAGCCTCTAAACTTCGTTTCAATCATAAAATACGGCTGAAGGCCGTCATTCTCCAGCATAGCTTCTTTGAATTAGTTCTTCGCGCCAGCGCTCAATCTCAGAAGATGTCTGCACACCGGTCAGCATGTTTAGCCATAATCCATCGGCAGCATAACGCAGCAGCTGCAAATCAGCACTGCTGTCTGTAGCCGCATGCCGAGCTAAACGGCTATTCAGCCACTGCATCCACTGCGCATTAAAAGCCTGATCGGTCAGCATTACCATCGAAATCGCAGTCCATAAGCTTCCAATACTGTTGCCATCCCTCTGCAGGGTAAAATAAATAAATGCCCGCGTAAAACAGCCATGTCCCTGTCCGTCAGAAGCGATATGCGCATCCACGGCCTGATCTAATTTTTGCAATACATCCTGTACTACAGCCTGCAGCAATATTTGTTTATTGGGAAAATGATGCAGCAGACCGCCTTTTGTTACTCCAGCCAAATCTGCAACAGCCTGCAGCGACATGCCTGTTGCGCCTTTTAAGGCCAGTTGATTCGCCGCCTGCGCTAAAATATTTTGGCGCACCCGTTCTGGATCTTTTTTCCGCTGATATGGATTATTCATGCATGCCCTCCAGACTGGGAAAACAGATTAATCACCAATACGCCAGCAACAATCAAAGCGATACCGCACATCGCGGGCACATCTAAGCTTTGCTTAAAAATAATGTAGCCGACTACTGCGGTCAAAATGATGCCGACACCCGCCCAAATTGCATAAGCAATACCTAAAGGAATAACTTTGATCACTTGCGACAGCAAATAAAATGCAATGCTAAAAAGCACTACAACGGCGACAGATGGCCCTAACTTGGTAAATCCTTCTGATTTAACTAAAAAAGTTGAACCTGTCACCTCAGAAATAATGGCTAAAGCCAGCATGCCATAAGCCGCATAGATTGGATTCATTGTTACCTCAAAACATACCATGTGGTCGGTATGTTATATCAATATCATTTTTTAGCAAATTTATTTGCCATAAATGTACAGCAATTACAGCACCGTTTCACTAAAAGTCTGGTTTACAAGCTCAACTTACAGCAATAACCGTCAACTGTAGCGTTAAGGCGTATAGCGTTGCAGAAATTCAATAGTCTTATTAAAAGTTTGCTGACTGGCTTTTTTGCTCATCATAAACTGGTATTCATGCACCAAGACCTCCTTAGAGTTTGGATAAAATGCCTCCGTTACCGGCACATTCAGACTATGCAGGGTTTGCGCCATAGGTACAGACTGGCTTTCAGTTAAGAAGTCTTTATTGCCTCCGCTGATGAACACAGGCGGATAATTCGATGTCAAATGCTGACGGGGAGAAATGCTGGCCAAAAAGGCTGCATCCTGTTTGCGTTCCCCGGTATAAGCCTGCACCAGACTATTAATCCCCCACTCCAGCAAGGAGATATGATCCTGCGCTGTATCGACAAAATGGTTTAAATCATAAATACCGCAGTGCAAAATTAGACCTTTGAGCTGTGACCGGCCAATAGCGGGCTGAAAATTTTGAGATTTTGCATAATCGGCATTAGATACAAAGACAGCATAATGGCTTGCCATATTGGCGCCCGCAGAATCACCGGCCAAATAAATTTTGCTCGCATCAATGTGATACTGCGATGCGTGCTGCTGTAAAAAAGACAATGCCTGATTAATCTGCTGCAGCTGTTCTGGATAAATCACTTGCGGCGCAAATTGATATTCGACCGCTGCAACGGTATACCCCTCTGCAGCCAATCGCTTGAAATAACCGCGCGCATGTTCTTTTGAGCCTGAAATCCAGCCGCCGCCGTGAATCCAAACAATTACTGGCCGCGGTCCAGATACGTCAATATCGGGCGGCTGATATAAATCTAAAAATAAATCAGGCTGCTGTAAGTACTGAATATTAGCCTGCACTGCAACATCTTCAGGCGCATGCCGGTCTATAAATTTTTTTTGAATATCAGTGGAAGCATTAAAAACCCCAGCAATCAGTTTTGAGCTGCTTTGTGTATTTTGACATGCGCTTAAATGCAGCATTAAGCACACTTGAAGCAAGACAATTGCTAATTTCAAACGCATTGCTTTTCCTCCTTCTCCCTCACTAATCACGCTTAAGTACAGCGGTTCAAATCAAAATTACTAATATCATTACATACAAGACTGTAAAACCGAGCGCTGTACTCTGGTTTTTCTGAAAGGCATTTGGCATTTTATATCTTTAATTTTATTCTAATTAAATGAATTTACATAATTTTTCATGCATTCAAATTGAACCTAAAGTCACAATATGCTATCAATAATACAAGTGGTCATTACAATAACGCTGGAGTTTCTCCCATGTCATATAATCAAATTTTAGTACCAGTTGACGGTTCAAAAATTTCATTTTCCGCTGTAAAAAAAGCGGCCCAAATTGCGAAAGCGTTTAACAGCGAACTAAATCTAATCAGTCTAGTCGCTGAAGATCCGTTTACCGATGCTGACTTTTATTACTCTTCTTCAATTATGAAAGATTACTTTGTGCAAGCGCATGAAAATGCGACTAAGTCTTTAGAAGAAGCATTAACCATTGCCCAAGCAGAAGGTGTTAATGCGCATACAAAAATTATCAAAGGCCAAGTATCTGCAGAAGGCATAGCGGAAACAGCTGCTGAGCTTAAAGCGGACTTAATTGTAATGGGTTCACACGGCCGCAAAGGTTTCCAAAAAATGCTGCTAGGCAGTTTTGCACAAGATGTTCTACGTAATACTGAATTGCCGGTACTGATTGTTAAAGTCTAAAATTTTAAAAGCCCGCTCATCATACGCGGGCTTTTTTGACTGCTCTCAGCACTTTGCTTATTGCAGATTGGATATACAATTTGAACAGACTAATTTAACAGCCTAGACCTTCAGGTATCGGGTCTGTCGCCAGAATGCCAAATAGACTATTCACTTATCATTTAATGCGGTTGACCGAACAAAAAGTTTCATAAACTTTATGATTCTGATGCAATCAAATTGAAAGGCTTCTACGCAAAATATGATTAAACAAAGGCTTTAAAACCTGAGCCTAAATCAATTTAGAAAAAACTCATCTAAAACTTTAATTAAGGAACTGTACATGTCGCTTTATCAGCATATTCTTGTCCCTGTAGACGAATCCCCTATTTCTTTTGCAGCTGTAGAGCAGGCACTGGCGTTGGCAAAATCACTGAACAGCCAAGTGACCATCATGAGCGTGATTGCTGTTGATCCATTTGTCGGTGTCGATTTTTATAAAGTGGCTCCTGCCATCACTGATTACTTTATGCAGGCCGAAAAAACCGCCAAGGAACGCTTGGAAGAAATTAAGCTGTCTTTTGTGCGTGATGGGATACCGGTGCAATGTAAATTAATTCATGGCGTATCGCCAGCTGAAGGCATTATGCAAATTGCTGATGAAGTGGGCGCTGATTTAATTGTAATGGGTTCACACGGCCGTACTGGCATTCAAAAAATGATGCTGGGCAGTGTAGCGCAAAACGTGCTGACCCAGTCGCCTATTCCAGTGCTCATTGTTAAAGTTTAAACATTTGCCAATATTGATGTTTTGAAATTTAAGTAAATAAACGCCTTTAATACACAATTATGGCATATAGAAAATCCCTCCTATAAAGGGATTTTCTATTTAGATTAATATGATTATTGAATACACGATCTGCGCTTAAAACATATACCTAGTTAAATAACATCTCATACTGCAGTTCATTACTTTATTAACCTTTTCCAATAAGCTTATCCACTCGCACCGTAAATAGAAAAATTCGAAGATCTGTATTTTATATTTTTTATGCAAACGGTCTTTTCAGCACATTATTTAAAGCAGAACAATCTACACTCGAACTTTTTGCATACAGCACAATAAGTTAATAATTTTCGAGAAAAAATATTTTTTCTCCTAATTCTAAGCATTCTAGTCAATACTCACAGTTTTTTTGATTGCACTGCTGATATATGGCTATTGCAGAATATTTGAATCTGAAAAATAAAATCATGCTTATATATTTGGAGCGAATTAGATGATCAGCACATGTTCTTTGATAAATTATATCTGCTTTTTTACATCAAAGCGTAAGCGATTAAAATATCAATTATTTTAGGTAAAATTTCAAAGAAAAATATACTGCTAAAGATTTAGATGATCTAATTTAAATGATTTATTCCCAATAAAATAACTAAAACACCCACTAAAAAATGGTTTAGATTAGATTCTGAGAACAAAGCACTCTTACAAAGAGCATTAACCAAAGCTGAATTTAAAAAAACTAATTATTGGCAAGAAGTTAAAATAATCAAAGCAGCCTATTTATTAAATGTCTTTATTTTAAAGATAATTTATAAAGTTATAATTTAACGGCTCATTAGCTCAATTATGCGTAGTATCTCCTACCTAATCAAACAGTTATAGATATGAGATTGAGATGGTAATTTTAAAATTGGGCTGAAAATAGTTCAGCCCATATAACTATTCGCTCAAGTATAATCAAAAATCTTTTTTAATTATTCGGCTTAACAATCATTTTTTGCCCAAATTGATAGTCCACCAACATAGTCATTTTATCACCCGAGCGTTTTGCCTGACCTGAACTTTCCAGCGCGCTGAATGCAGTTTCAATGTCGTGATCACTTGGCGTTTTCTGTGAAGCCGCCTGAGAATAACCATTGGTAACTGCTTTAAAAATATTTTTATCAAATGATAAGTCTGCTTTAAAAGTCAGCAGTTTTGGCAGCATTTCAACAAAAGTCTGCATTGAAACATGATGGCCAGGCATCATTCTTCCATCCAAATTGGCAGTTGCAATGCCATCCCCCATCCCGAGCTGATTTTCCGATTTAAAATCAAATCCATCATTCATCAGCTTTAATAAAGCTTCAGATGTATTTTCCCGCATTTGCTCGCTTGCCTGACAGCTTTTGTTAGATTTTTCAATTACATCTGCAAAAGCCTGTAAATGCTGTAAATTAATATTTTGCATATTCAGACTCATCACAACATCTTTGATCAGCGGTGAATTCGGCACTTTCATTTCACCTACTTTCAAACTGCTTTCTACTGCAGCTTTGCTGTCATCGACTTTAGTTTCGACCAACAGTTCCATATTTTTCAAGCCACCGGTCAGACTTGAATCCAAACGCTGAAATGAGCCCATTTTAAAACGGCTCATGCCCGGCTCAATCTGAGCACCATTAAGTCCTTGCGTGGTTTCCAGCAATACATCCTGCGCCATCATTTGGCTTGGACCGAAGCTCATTGTAATAACCGGCATTGTAAATGACACTTTATCTATTTTGTCATCATTGCGAGCCGCAGAGCCGTGCACCATGAATATTGATGGGTCAATGCGCACATGCATACCGTTACTGTCATTTTCAATTCGCGGCACATTAATTTGCAGCGCCGACTGTCCTAGCCAGCTAATATGCGTAAAAGCATGGTGCTGTCCGCGCCAAATTTTCATCGCTTCAGGCGTGCCGGATTTGAGCTGAAAGGCTGAATCAATATGATAGCCATTCCACTTTTTCTGAATGGTATCCCGGCCATTCAGCACCAGTTTTTCCTTAGGCTTACATGGGTCTAAGGCTAGGTTGAGGGTCCAGTCAGCACCGCCACCCAAAGCGCTCATGTTAAAATTTTTATAAATTATATCAATATCTTGAGTACTATTAACAGCCGAAGATTTTTCATAATATGCACGCAGCTGCTGATCTGCATACCAGTTTGCGCCCGCAGCTGATCCTGCCAGCAATACCAAACAGCCTACACCCCATATCATTTTAGACATTATTGACCCATTTATTTTAGCTATTATGTATGCTGAGTATAATGATTTTTAATTACAAAAAATATACATAAATTAGATTAAATATCCATTTATATTCATTTTTAATTCACTTTTCACATTTCAACAAAATCTCTAAAATCTAGAGTTTTCGGCTTAGATTCGGCCACTTTCAAAATAACTGATCTTAGAACGGTCAAATTTTTGGTGCGGATTGCCCTGAAAACTATGAAAGGAATGGATAGCGCGCATGATGTGCGATTCGGTATTTTTCATCTGTTCCAAACGCGGGTCATTTTCAGCCAATGTCAGGCAAAATACGCTCTTGCGGTACCGGTGCAATTGGCCTTTGGCATGAAATAGTAAACTGCTGAATGTTTCCGCATCATCAGGCCGGCACAGTGGGCTATGCATCATCATATAATCAAAAGCCTCATTGATTTGCGGCAAGCGCAAGCTGCCGCGCAGGCCAGCATAGGCGTTATAAAAAGGCTTCATCAGTTTCAGCAGCAAGGAATAATGCACAACACGCATCTGTTTAAAACTTTTCTGATTCCACAAACCATATAAACCGACAATTTGCCCATCTTGATAAGCCAAATTAAAGTCGCGCAGCGTCAACCCTTGCCAAAAAGGATGATGCCCTGAAGACAGCGTGCTGAAATCGTAATTCGGCAAAAAATTATAATAAGCGCTCATCGACTGCACAAATGCATTCGCTTCTGCAACTTTTTCTAAGCTCAGCGGTTCAAAACGCAAACGTTTGTAATGCGGCGGCTTTTTTACCTTTGAAACCGCAAAAGTTTGAATATTGTCATAGTTAAATGGTTGCGGAAATCCGCTATGGATTTCATGCAGCACGCTGCGGGCGGCAAGATTATCTTCCAAAATGATGCTTTGCAAGAGCGTATCTTTAGGCAGCTCATCATGTAAATAATCCATCAATACACGCAATACTTTTTTGCCGCGGTACTCCGGTTTAAGACGCAAGTCCCCTACATAGCGCAGTACATCTGGCTCGCTATTAACATAACAGTATTTCCAGCCCAAATTCATCATGCCTACCACACGGTTCGGTTCGCTTTTGGGCACGACGACGCGCAAATCCGCACGGTTGTACAAGGTATTAGCGGCTTTTAAATAGCTGGGATAGCGTTCCGATGACAAGATCATGCCATTGCTAGGCATAGTTTCTGCAATCAGCGCAACTAGCTGCGCATCATCTGATTTTACAGCCGGCCTGACATAAAATTCAGGCACATTGGACGAACTGTATGCCCCTCTTTTTTTCGACAATACAGATGCTTCGGTTTGAACCTTACTCATAATATTTCACTTAATACTCTATTTTTGTTTTCATTTTTTTGAGCGGTTCGGGCTTAATATTGCCTTCAATCATGCCATTATGCATGGCTAAGTTTTTATAATACTGCCAAGCGTCTTCCACATGCAGAACTTCAGGTTCATCCAGCTGGCCTAAATCCCTCGCCAACTCATAATGAAAGCTTTGCTTAAGCTGTGTATCTAACTCTAGCGCCGACGGTTGAAGCAGAGCATCCCCTTCACTTAAGAGCACATAATGCGGTTTTTTTCGCTGACATTGTTCAATGCCTAACAGACTAATTGGAATATAATCTTCCCGCCTAAACGCGCTCAGTACAGTCTTGGCTATACTGCAATCCAGTTTTTCGCCGACTAAATCTACGGTCATTTTCCGGCCTAGAAACTTAAAACACGGGACAGCATGGTAAAATCCCGTAACTTCCAGTTCATCATCAATAACATATCGAATTAGACCCGAACCATTCGTGATTACGGGGCTGACGATATCACCTTTTTTCAGGTTCCAGCTCGGTACCGCACGCTGGGTATCTTTGATTAAAAATTCATAAAAATGTGATTGATAGCTCAGCACAAACTGGTTTTTATAGGGAACCGTAACCACCGCTTCTGTCGCCCACAGCCCTTTCCCTTCAAATGCGACATCTGCGATACGTTTTTGCAGCTGTGCCGCCCATTGCGCCGCGCTGGCGGTATCCCAGCTGGAAATAAGTGTGAGTTTTGGCCAAAGTTTTCTCCATGCATTTGGCCGCTGTAAATCCAAATATTTAAGCTTATAGCTTTGCTCACAGGACTGAGGCGCTTTTAGAAAATTTAAGCTGGAGCGCTGCCATTTCCCGCTCATCAGCACTTCAGCGATTTCAGGCTGATGCAGTTCAATTAAATCCAGCAGCCGCAGGGCAAAAGTCGGACTCCAGACAGAAATTAAGCCCAACCGCTTGTCAGCAGCCAAATATGTTGCTGTGGCAAACATGGCGTCTTCTGCGCTTTCGGCCAGCGCAATTTCTGTCGGAACACACTGCGTGATTTTGCTTAAGATGCGCTTAGTTACACTCAGTAATGCACTATCATCGTTTAAATTACTGTTTTCCAGTAATTTTCTTTGGCTTTTTGGAAGCCATGAAACCGACCAATATTGGGTGGTATTTTTCAGTTTTGGATGCTGTTTATACAAACTGCTTAGCCAAAAGCCAATGGCTTCATCCAGCTCCTTTAAAAAACTTTCTGTATATGGAATGAACTTCAATACATCACTGGAGCCGCTGGTCGGCTGAAAGCGTACAATTTTTTCTGCACTCAAGTAGTTTTTGCCTGCACATCTGGACTGCTCGATCTGTTTTTTCCAATTTGCATAGCGGGTTAAAGGGTATTTTTTGACAAAGCGCTCATAATTGATGCTGTGCCCTGCGTGCTGTTTCAACAGCTGTTCCAGCTTTTTACGCTGAACCATTTCCAACTGGTCTGCCTGCCGCTCAAAGCGGTTGAACGCGTTACGGCTTGCCAATTCTAGAACCTGATGTGACGCCAATAGCAATAAGCCCATTTAAGCCACCTTTGTTTCAGCAGTATCAGCTAAATGCAGTGCAGTGCCTTTGTTTTTGACAATGCTGTCACTTTTTCCTTTACTGTTATTCTTTGTCAAAAAGCGCTGTACATAACGGTACAAATCAATCCAGCCCAGTTCACCAATGCAAGGCAGTTCTGTACCGTCCACCCATGTCGGATTGAGTTCTTCAAAATACGCAATTTTGGCGTTCTTTTCCCGCATCTCCTTGGTGATAGGCGCCACATCTGCTTTAAGGGGCTGATAGTCTTCACCAAAGTTTAAAAGGCCAGATTCGCGGTCAAAATATTCACTGAAATACTGTTCACAATAGGAATTGATGTATTTTTCCAAACGTTCATGTTTTTCGCCATAATGCGGAAAATAACGGTAGTAATTATTAGCCAGCAGCAGATAAGTTTTAAAACCCTTGGAAATTAGAATCCAATATATTGGCTGAAACGGATGGCGCATTTTATATGCAATAATATAGCGGTACATGGCGCGCTGCAGTGCACGGCTGCCCCAATACTGCTGTTCAATAATAGTATCGCCGCTAAAAAAAGCGTGCTGCGCTTTACCATCAACAATAAAGTCACGCTCCAGCACCGTAGAAAAACCGACGATAGTTTTACTTTTTGGCTCACGAATAATAAATACGCCAGTTTTCTGTAAAAAGTCCTGTTCGAAAATCTCATAAGCCGTATTAGCATAGTAGTGCCGGTAAATACTGAACATCCGCTTAAGATCATGAACCGAAATTTCATTCGCAAACTTGTATTCACTATAAGGCTCATTATTTAAACGGCGTAAAAATTTAAATTCCATCATAGTCATTATTTCCTGTGCTCTACCGAGCAGTATTTTTTTTGTTTTATACAGCTATGACCTAAACACTTGGCCAAATTGACGGCCATACTTCAGGTGGTGGTCATATTAGTTCTATCATTTGAAAAAATGCAATGCGGTTTACGTATTTAAACGAAAAATACGACAAGCGTAAAATAAAAAAACCTAGCCGAAACTAGGTTTTTTTACGCTGGATTAAAGCTTAAATTTAAAATGTTTTAAATCATTAACTTAACTTAGGTTTGCTAAATTCCAAATGACCATTTTCACCTGTAATTACAATGTTATCGCCAGCTTGGAACTCACCTGATAGAATTTTTTGCGCCAATGTATTTTCAACTTGCTGCTGAATCGCGCGTTTCAATGGGCGCGCGCCGTACACTGGATCAAATCCTGCATCAATCAACTGATCGAATGCGCTGTCATCTACCGTTAAACTCATGTCTTTTTCATTTAAGCGTGAACGCAGACGTGCCAATTGAATATCTGCAATACCGCGGATTTGCGCTTTTTTCAGTGAATGGAAAATTACCAGCTCGTCAATCCGGTTAATAAATTCCGGACGGAAATGCTGCGATACCGCACCCATCACAACAGCTCGCACTTCATCATCGGTTGCGCCCTCACCCAACTCACGCACATCGCTTGACCCTAAGTTGGACGTCATGACAATAACTGTATTTTTGAAGTCCACCACACGGCCTTGAGAATCGGTTAAGCGTCCATCATCCAGCACTTGAAGCAAAATATTGAATACATCAGGATGGGCTTTTTCCACTTCATCAAACAGCACTACGCTATATGGTTTACGGCGCACGGCTTCGGTTAATACACCGCCTTCTTCATAACCCACATAACCTGGAGGCGCACCAACCAAACGGCTCACCGAATGTTTTTCCATAAACTCTGACATGTCTATACGGATCATGGCATCGTCGCTGTCAAACAGGAAGTTCGCCAACGCTTTAGTCAACTCAGTTTTACCTACACCTGTTGGGCCCAAGAATAGGAACGACCCGCTTGGACGGTTCGGATCAGATAGCCCAGCGCGTGAGCGGCGTACAGCATTAGACACAGCCACAACAGCTTCATCCTGACCCACCACACGGTTATGCAGGAAGTCTTCCATATGCAGCAGCTTCTCACGTTCGCCCTGCATCATTTTCGCCACAGGTATGCCTGTTGCTGCACTGACAACTTCAGCAATTTCATTATCGGTTACTTTATTGCGCAGAAGCTTAGGCGATTCGTTGTCTTCGGCAGCCTCAATGCGCTCCAGTTCTTTTTGCAAGTCTGGAATCACGCCATACTGCAAACGTCCAGCCTCACCAAGATCACCTTCACGCTGCGCCTTTTCTAAAGCGATACGCGCCTGATCCAGTTTAATCTGAATGTCTTTATTGCCTTCAACCAGCGCTTTGTCGGCGCGCCAGACTTCTTCCAAATCGTTATATTCGGTTTGCGCTTCAGAAATCTGCCGTTCCAAATGTGCAACTTCTGCTTTACTGCCGTCATCATCATCTTTTTTCACCACTTCCAGCTGCATTTTCAACTGAATTAAACGGCGTTCAAGTTTGTCCAATGCTTCAGGCTTTGAATCCAGCTCCATTTTAATGCGAGAAGCGGCTTCATCAATCAAATCAATGGCTTTGTCCGGCAGTTGACGGTCTGTAATGTAACGGTGCGACATTTTTGCAGCCGCAATAATCGCCGAGTCTAAAATCTGTACGCCATGGTGCGTTGCATAACGGTCTTTTAGACCACGAAGAATCGCAATGGTGTCTTCCACACTAGGTTCATCCACCAAAACTTTTTGGAAACGGCGCTCTAAAGCCGCGTCTTTTTCAATAAACTGACGGTATTCATCCAGCGTAGTTGCTCCAACACAGCGCAGCTCACCGCGCGCTAATGCAGGTTTCAGCATATTGCCGGCATCCATTGCGCCGTCGCCTTTACCAGCACCAACCAGCGTATGCAATTCATCAATAAACAGAATGACGGTGCCTTCTTGTTTAGATAAATCTTTAAGCACCGCTTTGAGGCGTTCTTCAAATTCGCCGCGGTATTTGGCGCCCGCCAGCAAAGAACCAATATCCAAAGATAAAACACGCTTATCTTTCAGACTTTCTGGCACTTCACCATTGACAATACGCTGTGCCAGGCCTTCTACAATGGCAGTCTTACCCACACCCGGCTCACCAATCAGTACGGGGTTATTTTTGGTGCGGCGCGATAACACTTGAATGGTGCGGCGAATTTCATCATCACGGCCAATTACAGGATCGAGCTTGCCTGCCAGTGCACGTTCAGTCAAATCTAAAGTGTATTTATTTAATGAGTCGCGCTGATCTTCATGATTGTTGCTCATGACTTTTTCATCTCCCCGAATTTTTGTAATGACATTGCGCAGGCTTTCCGCTTTTAAGCCAACACTGCTTAATAAAGTTTTGGTTGCGCCAGTTTCGGCTAAGCCTAAAATAACCCAATCCGTAGACAAAAACTCATCGCCAGCTTTTTGCGCAAAACTGTCTGCCAAATTTAAAGCTTTAACTGCATCTGGGCTCAGGTTAATGTCACCAGTAGGATTAGCCAATGTCGGTGCATCAGCTAATGCTTGATTCAATTTGCTTTTAAGTTCAGGGAGATTGGCGCCTGACTGCTGAAGCAGGCTCAAATTCGACGCTTCATCAAGCAAAGCGGCTAAAATATGGATGCCTTCAATTGCTGTATGGTCTTTACCCATTGCAAGCGACTGAGCATCGGATAAAGCTTGCTGCAAACGGTTTGTAAATTTTTCAAAACGCATTCTTGTTATTCCTCACAACAAATTCTGTACTTGATGGATATATGGGAACACTTGATGACTTTTCAACTTAATTTCTTAATATTTTTCAAAAACTTAAATAATTAAGTTTGATAGATTTCAATAATAATATTGGTCTGCTCAAAAAAAATTTCAAGTCTTGTGCCTGAAATAATTCCATATTTTTTAAAAGGATATTTCAAAGCGATAAATTGCTTGTATTTTCAATAGATTTAAAAATCAGTGTACTGCTTTTTTTTGTAAAAAAGGCCCATGATTGAATGAGCCTTTTGTATACGATCATTAACAACCCTAGGTTAAGGCGCAGGATTTGGCTGCTGGCGGTGAATATCTTCAATGCCTTTTAAAATTTCTTCAGAAAGACTGACGTCAAAGGCGTCAATATTTTCTTTTAACTGCTCTAAACTGGTCGCGCCAATAATAGTACTGGTGACAAAAAACTGCTGTTTAATAAACGCCAGCGCCAATTGTGTCAGCGTTAGGCCATACTGCTCGGCAAGCTGCGCATACTGTTCGGTTGCCCATTCGCTCTGGGGATTGCTGTAGCGGCTAAAACGGCTGTATAGGGTTACACGCGCATTGGCCGGACGTGCGCCATTGCGGAATTTTCCAGTCAAATAGCCAAAAGCCAACGGTGAATAGGCTAAAAGGCCTATACCTTCATATTTCGCAATTTCAGACATGCCAATTTCATAAGTTCGATTGAGCAGACTGTAAGGATTTTGCACGCTGACTATTTTTTCCAGGCCTAATGTTTGAGCCAGATGCAGGAATTTTAAGGTGCCCCATGGGGTTTCATTAGACAGGCCAATATGACGGATCCTGCCTTTTTTTACTTCATTGCTCAGCGCAGTTAAGGTTTCAGCCAAATCCGTTACTTCTCGTTCGTTCTGCGCTTCTGCATTGCCATAGCCCAGCTTGCCGAAAAAATTCACTGGACGCTGCGGCCAATGCAGCTGATACAGATCGATATAATCTGTCTGTAAGCGCTTTAAGTTACCGTCCAGCGCCGATTCAATTTCCGAGGCGATATAACGGGTTTGGCCGCCGCGAATTTGGCTGCCGCCTTGCGCCGGACCTGCAATTTTAGAGGCTAAAATAATTTTGTCGCGGCCGCCGCGCGATGCTAGCCAATTGCCAATAATCGCTTCTGTCGAACCTTGGGTTTCAGGTTTAGGCGGTACAGGATACATTTCTGCTGTATCCCAAAAATTTAAGCCTCGCTCTAAAGCATAATCTAACTGTAAAAATCCGTCTGCTTGTGTATTTTGCTCGCCAAATGTCATGGTGCCTAAACAAATTTCGGGCACTTGCAGCCCTGACTGACCTAGTGTTTTCAATCGCATTGCGCTTTTTCCTTGCCGATGTGCAGATTTCAAAATGGATGAGTCAAGCCTACCTCACTCTGATTGAATCTGAAAATCGCAATTTACACCAAGTCATGCATATTTAACGGAGAACTTTTAGAAAACACGCATAAAAAAAGCAAACCCTAAGATTTGCTTTTTTTATTTCACGCCTTAAATAAGCGCAATATCAGGACTGGCTGAGCAGCTTATTCTTCTTCATCAAAGTCTTCTGCAGAAAAATCATTATTTTGCTCTAAAGATGCATCAAAAATTAAGATTGCTTTCCCGTCTGTTTCAATCATGCCCTGTTCTTCTAGGGTTTTTAAAACACGGCCAACCATTTCACGCGAACAGCCCACAATACGGCCAATTTCTTGACGTGTTATGCGGATTTGACGGCCATTCGGCAAAATCATCGCTTCAGGCTGTGAAGACAAGTCAATCAGACAGCGAGCAATACGGCCTGACACGTCAATAAACGCTAAATCAGTGACTTTGCGTGTCGTGTTTTTTAAGCGGCGAACCAGCTGTGCAAAAACTGCATAGCTTAAGTCTGGATATTGCTTGCTTAATTCATGGAAATTTTCATAGGTAATCTCAGCTATTTCACATACATCGCGTGTGCGGACTTCCGCAGTACGCTGTGCGTTGGCTTCGAATAAACCCATTTCCCCAAAAAAATCACCCGCATTTAAATAGGCAACGACAATTTCACGGTCATCATCTTCACTCAAGATAATGGATACAGACCCCTTCAGAATCAGATATAGAGATTTAGATTCTGAACCTGCATCAATGATTGTCGTACGCTTCGGGTAACGATTAATATATGCACGTTTTAGTAATGCTTTGACTGACTCTGGGAGCTGGCCCGGAGAAAGCGCATCTGTGCTTAGTTGTGAAAAGCTTGAAGTCATGCTAACAGTTCCGATTATAGATAATTTATAGATCGCACAAGACCTAAAATGAACTTGTCACACGCAAGAGGTGAAATTCCTTATCAACTCAATTTATGTTAGTGTACAGGTACTTCGTAAATTTATAGTTTTTTTTAAGGACTTGCAATGCAATCGAGTGTTCATTGGCTAGAGAATGTCGCTTTTGAAGCAAAAACCCAAAGCGGACACACAATTATCATGGATGGATCGCCTGAATACGGCGGTGAAAATCGTGGCGCTCGTCCAATGGAACTGATTTTAACCGGCCTAGGCGGCTGCGCTTCTTTTGACATTGTCACTATTTTAAAGAAAGCCCGCCAAGACATTACGGATGTTCGCTGTGAATTAAGAGCTGATCGTGCAGATACAATTCCTGCTGTATTTACTAAAATTCATTTGCATTTTGTCATTACCGGTAAAGGTGTAAAAGAAAAACAAGTGGCAAAAGCAGTAGAGCTATCTGCTGAAAAATACTGCTCTGCCAGCAAAATGCTAAGCGATGGCGGCGTTGAAATTACCCACGATTTTGAAATATTAGAAGCAGAAGCGGTTTAAGTCCTCGCCACTCAAAAAAAAAGCTGCAAATCATGCAGCTTTTTTTGACCGCGTTTTTAGCGATCACATTTTTAATCATTTGGCTTTTTATTTCGGTTTATATTTTTCTACTATTTATATTTTTCTGCTAATCGAGCTTAATTTCCTTACACCCTATTTAAAAATAATCAAAAAAATTCAAATTTCATCCTATAAACTTCTGCGCATGTTACATTCGAAACAGTGTACTTTGCTATTTAAGCCATGCAAAACAGCTTAAATGCCTATACTCGATTTGATCATCGCTAGACATTGATCGTTAGTTTTCTTTTATCACCATTTTTTAAGTTGTGCCCTAGTTAGGATGATGCCTTATGGATAATTTGCTTTGCTATAAACAGTTTCCAATTTGGACAGCTGAAACCATACCCGCTGGATTTTTAAAAGCGCATAATACCAAGGCTGGATCATGGGCAAAGCTGCAGATTTTTCAAGGCGAGATTGACTTTGCGATGCTGGATGAGTCTGGTCATATCCTTTCAGAGCATCAATTTACAGCAGACCATCAAGCGCCATTTATTGCTCCGCAAGCATGGCATAAAATTATGTCTGCCAGTGCAGATGTCCAATGCCAGCTGAGTTTCTATTGCAGTCCTGATGATTATTTTTCAAAAAAATATCAGCTCGCACCCACGCATTCTGAAATTTTAGCGGCGATGCCAGAGTTAAAGTCAGGCAAAGTACTGGATGTTGGCTGCGGTACAGGACGTAATAGCTTGTATTTGGCGCAGCACGGCTTTGAAGTTGATGCTTGGGATGTGAATGCCATGAGTATTCAAAAACTCAATGACATCATTCAGGCCGAACAAATACGCCATATTCATACACAGACTCGCGACTTGAACGTGGATGCACATATTGACGGCTGTTATGATTTTATCTGCTGTACAGTGGTGATGATGTTCTTAGAGCGTCAAACCATTCCTCATCTGATTGAAAATATGCAGAAAGCAACCAAAACTGATGGATTTAATTTGATTGTCTGCGCTATGGATACTGCAGATTATCCTGTGCAGCCTGATTTTCCATTTAGCTTTAAGCACAATGAACTGGATGAATATTACTTGGGCTGGAAAATTTTAAAATACAATGAAGATGTAGGCGAGCTGCACCGCACCGATGCTGAAGGAAAACGTATCAAGCAGCGTTTTGCAACCTTATTGGCTCAGAAGATCTAGCACTTTCTAGTGCTGTAAATTGTGCATGCGCTCTCAGACATGCTGCGTATAAAAATCGAAAAACTATTTGAACACACCTTCAGCTATATCCAAACTTGCGCTGAAGCTAAAACCCCGCGTCAGGCAGAGCAGCATTTGATGCAGATGCTAGCCAAGACAGCTTGCAGCAACTGAGCAGAACTTGAGAAACGGTATAGCTGCATATGAGAAAAACCCGCTCTTGGCGGGTTTTTTACAGCAGTTACAACACGATTCAATACTGTTTTAACCATATGGTCTTAGCCATGCAGTCTTAGCGCAAACCTTTAAACAAGAAAAAGCATCCGATACAAACCAGCAAAACAGCAAAGCATTTCTTAAGCACTGCCGGTGATAAGGCATGCGCAGCTTTGGCGCCAAATTTCGCCGTAAAAAAGCTCATGATACTAATGCCTAAAAAAGCATATACATGCACATAGCCAATGGTATTCGGCACATTCACCTGCGCGTTCATGCCAAACAGCATAAAGCCCAAAGCGCCGGCAATGGCAATCGGCAAACCGCAGGCAGCCGAAGTGCCCACTGCTTTTTGCATCACCACACCATTATGGCTCAAATACGGTACAGTCAAGCTGCCGCCGCCAATCCCAAAAATGGCTGAAGCAATGCCAATCCCCGCGCCTGCACCCATTTGCGCAGGTGTAGATGGCAAAGCTTTGCTGCTGTCCACGGCCTTTTTCGCGCCCATAAACATAGTATAAGACACCCAAAGCAGGAAAATTCCGACAATCAGCTGTAAATGAACACCTGACAGCCAGCCCGCAATACCTGCGCCGAAAAAACAGCCCAGCGCCATGCCCGGCGCAAGATTTTTAAATACTGGCCACAAAATAGCGCCATTTTTATTGTGCGCCATCATTGAGCTGATCGAAGTCACAACGATGGTCGCCAAAGAGGTGCCCAAAGCCAAATGCATAACCACTTCAGGGTCATAGCCCATCTGGGTAAAAACGATGTACAGCAATGGGACAATGATGGTGCCGCCGCCCACGCCAAACAGCCCAGCCGCAAAACCTGCGAATGCGCCGATGATTAAAAAAGTGATGAGTTCCACGAGATACTGACTTTATGAAAGAAGTGAAAAGGAGTATTTAAAAATCGGCTTAGGCGATTTCCGTTTCCCCAACCTGATGATATGCGCGGTTAAAATAAACCAAGGCTTGATCTTCTGCATTCTTCTGAATAGCCACAATTGGACAAATGAAAATGGTATGTGTGCCCACTTCCTGAATTTGCGCAATTTCACAATCAAAGCTGACCAAAGCATCTTTTAACACGGGTGCGCCCGTTTCCAATTCAGTCCAGCTGCCTAAGGCAAAACGTTCATCTGAACTGAGTTTTGAGGCAAAGGCATTCGATAGCTCTTCATGCTGCGCGCCCAAAACATTGACAGTCAAAATTTTGTTTTCCACAAAATTTGCATGTGAACGTGATGATTTATTCATACAAACCAATAATGTCGGCGGAGTATCGGTAACGCTGCACACTGCAGATGCGGTAAAGCCATGACGGCCTGATACACCAACGGTAGTGACAACATTCACCGCACTGGTTAATGATGACATTGCATTTTTAAAGTCTGTTGCTTCAATCATGACGTGGTTCCAAATATTTAACTGTATTTCTTAAAAAGCCGCTATGCCGCAAGACCGCGCTCACTGGCATATCATCTGCTGATATTTTTCAATAACAGGATTAGTTCAACAACACGAATGCTCCCATGTGCCGAAGATGATCTTCATGCACATGGAAGTCATTCTGAATAATCACGCTGTGATTGACATTAGCCTGCAAGTTCTTGGCGAATAATTTCTGCGCCAGCACTTAAAGCATGCAATTTGCCGCGCGCAACTTCACGGCCCAATGGCGCCATGCCGCAGTTTGTTGACGGATACAACTTATCTGCATCGACAAACTGAAGTGCTTTACGTAAAGTATTCGCCACTTCTTCCGGTGTTTCAATGGTGTTGCTTGCAACATCAATTGCGCCCACCATGACTTTTTTACCGCGGATCAATTCAATCAAATCCATCGGTACGTGTGAGTTTTGACATTCAAGCGATACGATATCGATTTTTGATTTTTGCAGTTTCGGGAAAGCTTCTTCGTATTGACGCCATTCAGAACCTAAAGTTTTTTTCCAATCGGTATTGGCTTTAATGCCGTAACCGTAGCAAATGTGCACCGCAGTTTCACATTTTAAACCTTCAAGCGCACGCTCTAAAGTGGCAATACCCCAGTCATTCACTTCATCAAAGAACACGTTAAATGCCGGTTCATCAAACTGGATGATGTCTACGCCTGCCGCTTCTAATTCACGCGCTTCTTGGTTCAGAATTTTGGCAAATTCCCACGCTAATTTTTCACGGCTCTTGTAATGACCGTCATATAAAGTATCAATCATGGTCATTGGGCCAGGCAGCGCCCATTTAATCGGCTGATCAGTCAATGAACGCAAGAATTTTGCATCTTCAACAAAGACCGGTTTTTGACGAGAAACTGCACCCACGACCGATGGTACGCTGGCATCGTAACGGTCACGAATTTTCACGGTTTCGCGTTTTTCAAAATCTACGCCATCCAGATGTTCAATGAACGTGGTCACAAAGTGCTGACGAGTTTGCTCGCCGTCACTGACAATATCAATGCCCGCTTGCTGCTGCTCATGCAGCGCCAAACGTAATGCGTCCTTTTTACCGTCCAAAAGCTCTTGACCTTGCAGTTTCCAAGGCGACCAAAGTTTTTCTGGTTCTGCCAACCATGATGGTTTCGGTAAGCTGCCTGCTGTTGATGTCGGTAGTAAAATGGCCATGTCTAATCTTCTATCTCTAAATTCGTTTATTTCAGTAATTCTGTCGTAATTAAATCCTCCCCTTGCGGAACATGTTCCTCACCTTTAAAAAGGAGGGGGTTTTCTGTTACTAAAAAATAATTTGAGTTACAGAAGTTCCCCTCTTTGAAAAAGAGGGGTTAGGGGAGATTTTTCTATAATTAAGCTGCAACACCATTTTTCACAGTAAAATTAGCAGCCCATTGCTCAAGTTCTTCTTTGTATGGCGTGATGAAGTTTTCTTCAGTCCATTTGCCTTGTTTTACCGCCAATTGACCACGTTCAACACGGTCATACACAATACGGGTTAACGAGTAATCGCCATAGCTTAAGCTTGGTTGATACACTAAGCCTGCAACCGAATTGGTGTTATAAATTTCTGGACGGTAGATTTTTTGGAAGCTTTCCATAGTGCTGATGGCACTGATCAATTCGAAATCTGTATAGTCGCTTAACAGGTTATTTGCAGAATAGAATGCCAAAGGTGCAGTCGCATTTTCAGGTTTGAAGTAACGAACGCTTAAGCCCATTTTTGCAAAATAATCATCGGTACGTGAATAGTCATCATTGGTGTATTCCACACCTAAGATAGGATGAACATTTGCAGTGCGATAATAGGTTTTAGTGGTTGAAACACTTAAACAAATCACTGGCTGCTTATTAAATTCGGCTTTAAATACGTCTGAATTAACCAAATGTTGATAAAGCTTACCGTGTAAATCACCAAAGTCTTCAGGCTTTTCATTGAACTTGCAGCCCAGTGCCGGCAATACCACGCTAAAGTCATAATCGCGCACATAAGATGAAAAGCTGTTGCCGATCATGCCTTCAATACGTTCATTGGTTTTATGGTCAATGATGGTGCTTTTTAAAGTTTCAATGAACGGGAAAGTTTGACCGTTGCCTTCAACATCGATCTCTGCAGAGATAATGTCAATTTCAAGTGAATAACGATCTGCATTTGGGTTATCGCAGCTTGCCAATGTATTAAAGCGGTTGTTGATCATCGCCAACGTTCTGCGTAAGTTTTCTTCACGGTGTTCGCCACGCGCCAAGTTCGCAAAGTTTGTGGTTAGACGTGTGTTGTCCGCTGGCTGATAGTTTTCATCAAAACGGATGCGTTTAATTGAACATGCAAATTTTTCGCTCATGGGAATGACCACCTAATTTTTAAGATTTAATCTAAATTTCTTCAATGAAGAGATTTATACCTCAAACCTTAGCTGAATAAAAATGATTTAATCTAAGTCAGAAGTGAATGAAATTCATGCTTAAGGTTTTATATAGATAGTCAGCCAATATCCACATACTCGAAATGCAAAAAATATCAATATAAACTATTGTTAATGAATTAATTTTAAAAATAAAAGGGAAACAACTGAACGTGAATAGGATAGTAATTTCTACTGCGGAAATTTTGCTGAACTGTGGGAAAATTTAGAATGGCGTTTGCAAAAATAATGAGTTGGGTGCTTTACAGTCGATAAAAAATATATAAATGGACTATAGATGAAGTCAAAATTTGGTTAATTGTTTGAATTAGAGCCATGAAAATATTCCATGTTTATTTTAAATTTTCATGAAACATGATATTTAAATGAATTACTTTCATCTTATTGAACCATCATTTCTATAAATAAAATTAAGAGTAAAGATTAAGTTCATACTGCTTTCACCAATTTTTTAACATTACGCTTTGTTGACTTCGTTTGAGAATCTAAGATTTTAATCATACAAATAAAAAGTTCTTAATTATTTATGATTAAATTTCAAGCAGAACAAAAGGTGAAATCATTACAATTTCACCTTTAAAAATATTTGCAGGCATATCCAGCCCAAACTGGTGATTTTTACGATTTAAATCCATTCATCATTATTGAGTATTTCAAAAAAATAATTTTTCTAAACCTCTACTATTTTCTTTAACCTATATTCTAAAGTTGCTCGAGTTATACCCAGCATTCGAGCCGCTTCAGAAACATTTTGGCGGCTTTTATCCATTGCTGTACGTATAATTCTTTGCTCAAATTGATCCAAAGAAAATTTTTCATTGAATAAATCATCTAGATTGCTAAAAGATGAGACTTGGTCTTCCTGCTGTCTATCCAGATTTTGATGCTGTGGAAATAGGCTGTCCAACTTAATTTCTTGTTGATGGTCAGTCAATAAGGTCGCTCTTTCCAATAAGTTTTCCAGTTCTCGAATATTGCCAGGCCATTCATATTTCATCATGAAATTCTTTGCCTTATCACTTAATCCTTTTAACGTTTTGCCATACATATTTTCAAAACGTGTTAAAAAATGGTTAATTAATAGAGGAATGTCCTCACGGCGTTCACGTAATGGCGGAATCATCACAGGGAAAATATTTAAGCGATAGTAAAGATCTGCACGAAAGCGTCCATCTTTCACAGCTTGCTCTAAGTCTTCATTGGTTGCAGCAACAATGCGCACATCTGCTTTGCGGGTTTTACAATCCCCTACACGCTCAAATTCGCCTTCTTGCAACATCCGCAATAATGTTGCTTGCGCACGCGGGGATAGTTCGATCACTTCATCAAGGAAAATTGTGCCGCCATGTGCACGTTCAAATTTTCCAATACGGGTTTGTAATGCACCTGTAAAAGCCCCTTTTTCTACACCAAATAATTCGGCTTCAATCAGATCTGGCGGAATACTGGCGCAGTTCACAGCAACGAAAGGCTCTGCTTTACGTTGACTTCCGACATGTACACCACGCGCAAATGCTTCCTTGCCCACGCCAGTTTCACCTTGTAAAAGTACGGCAACTTTACTGCCTGCGGCCTTCTTGAGTAAGTCACAAACTTTTCGATACGCTACAGACTCACCAACTGCATCGAACATGGTGTAGTCACTTTCAGCTTCGGTATAAATATTTTTCTTTAATTCATTCAACTCTGCTTGCAAGGCAATAATTTCATCAGATACTGCATCTGGCGACATAAAGCGGATCAGTTCATCTGAGTTTTCCCACTCACTCAAAGGTTTACCAATAATTCGACAATGCTCATCACCTTTTGCAACACAGTGGGTTTCTTGGTAAATAATGGTTTGTCCCATCACAAAACTGCTATAGCCGCAGGCATAACCTAATAGCATCCAGCATGCAGGCTCTTCCGATGGACCAAACTCACTCAAATGCACTTCAGCTTCAAAAGAATTAAGCCAATCAAAATCTGCATAAAACTCTTTTTGATCATGACTTAAATGGAGTTCATTGACATCAACCTGCACCATGCCTCGGATGCCATGCATTTGTGGCCCTGCCATAAAAGCCTCAGCTTCATTCAGATTCGGACGAAGTTTTGAAGTTACTTCTGCATCACGCATACCTGCCTGATAACCGCAACGTATAAAAAAATGTTTGGTTCTTTCCAAACCCAACATATTAAAGAGGTCTTTTCTGAGAAAACCTAAAATACTGGTATGCATCAGCAGCATTCGGTTTTCATCAAACCAAATCTGTCCATGTTGGGTATCAAAAATAATTTTATCCAATAAATCTTGAATATCCTTATTCTGTTCAAGGATCTGCTTATAGACCTTCACATCTTTGGCTTTGGGCATGATATCCATCCTTGGCTATATATCATTGTGAATGCACCCTTGATCTTACCTAATTCCGACTCATTTGGTTTCTATCTTATTTTTATATTTGTATACCTTTAAGGTATTTTAAATAAATATATCGATAAATTATGCAGTTAAAAAAATTCACATTTCAAAATAATTTCTCACCGTTCATGTCCCAAACGATAAAAACCGATTCATTTCTACAATCTATTCATCAAATCATGAAAAGCATCAAAAATAATATTCATCAAATGATGAAATTAATCTGATTGATTCACTCGAGTTTTTATTTAAAAATTTTAAACAATTGAAAAATATAAAATTATCTGAGTTGGCACAGTTATTGAATTAGATATAACAAACGCAAGGTTGCGTCACCGACATGATGTCAGTGCAAAGATAGAAGGATGATCATTATGCATCAGACACAACAAGACCAACTCACTAAATACATTCGTATTACAGGTGATCGTGATGCCAGATTTGTTGAATTCGACTTTGCAATTCACGATCCAACCTTATTCGTCGAATTGGTTTTACCACAAGAAGCCTTTCAACATTTTTGTGAAATAAACCAAGTCGTGGAAATGACCGCAGAGCAGCAAGCTTGGAATGATGCGCAGGAAGACAAATGGCGTTATGGCGTAGAACCAACTGTACTTAACCCCGCTTTAAAACATGCAGATCAAGAAGATCAGTAATACATCCATAAGGAGATCATGATGACTTTAGAAATTAAAACTTCCAATGTCGAGCCTATTCGCCAGACTTATGCCTATATTGAACGTCGTTTTGGCAGTAAGCCTGCAACACGTTATCAAGAAGTGAGTTTTGATGTACAAGCAACGACCAACTTCCATTATCGTCCTTTATGGAAACCTGAAAAGACCTTGAATGATAAAACTCATACTGCCTTACAAATGCAGGATTGGTATGTGTTTAAAGACCCGCGTCAGTTCTACTACGGCGCTTATGTACAGCATCGTGCCCGTTTGCAAGATACTGCTGAAAGCAATTATGCCTTCTTTGAAAAACGTTTCTTGGTTGAAAATATCAGCGAAGACGTGAAGCAAAAAATCATCACCTGCTTACTGCCATTTCGCTATGTAGAGCAAACGGCAAATTTACACATGATGTCAGGCAGTGCTTATGGTTACGGCACAGTGATTACCCAAGCCTGTATTTTTGCGGCAATGGATCGTCTCGGCATGGCGCAATATATTTCA
>JASLHF010000089.1 GCA_030152275.1 Acinetobacter sp.
AATGTGCATGAACTTGCCGCATTTTCAAATGACAATATGCATTTTCTTTTCGGTTTTAAATGTCAACTTTCGCCATCTGTTTAAACCTGAACAGCCTGCGGCGCTGACTTACAGCCCCTTTTTCAAATTGTTTTATTCCGCTCCATTTTGCCCAAAATAATCGGACAGCAAATATACCGCTGCAGCCCCGACTCCCCAAATTACCCCCAACAAATGCGCTTCTACCAAGACTGGACTGCCAATCAGCTGCGCTGTACCGGTACTGCCAACCGTATTCTCCCAGACCAGTTTAGCTAAAATCAGCAACAGCACCACCTCAGCGAAATTCCGTTCTTTACGGTAAATTAAATGCACGCAGGCAACCGCAGCGTAAATACCGTGCAGCACCCCGGACAAGCCAGCATACGCTTCAATATCCGGCAAAAAATAATAAAAACACAGACTGATTAAGGGCGGCAGAACCAGCAGCAAAGCGCCGAAATGCCAAACTGATACACGGGGAAAAATAAATGGCAGGCAGATAAACGCCAGCATATTCAGCGCATAATGAATCCATCCGACATGCACCCAATGCCCGGTCCACAGCCGCCACGGCTGCTGCAGCGCTTCCTGATGCAGATAAAAAAAATGTTCTTTGAAAATTTGCATGCAGGCGCATATCGACAGCACCGCAGCTAAAAATACAATTTTACGGATGATCCATTGATCTTTCATGCCCAAAGCTCCTGCAGCAATCAGCAGCGCCCGCATTGCCGGAGCGGCTGAACCATGTGCCTGACCGCTATTGTTTGCGCCAGATTTACTTATTCAGATTTTCCATCAAACAAGTCATCCAAATCAGATGAGCTGCCGGATTCATCCCAAAAATGCTCCATGCCGTCATCCCCCGTACGCACACCGGTATGTTCTGTCCAATAGCGGTCAGAAATGCCTTTCACCATCATTTCCGCCATGCTGTCAATCAGCTTAAACTGCGGATTCACCGGCTTTTCATCACTGCGCGCCTGCGCGAAAGTCTTCAGCGCATCGCGGATTTTGGCGTCATCGCCGCTGGCTTGGGCAGCCACAGCATACATGGCATGCGACAGGCGCACGCCTTTTTGTTCACCAATCTGCGCAGACTGTTTCAACGTCAAATATGGGTCTGGTTTGCCGTCACCCGCACCCGGCAGCAGCGTCCAAATGACCGCGCGGGTTGCGTTCGGCGCGCCCCAGAATTTTTCATTGTTTAAACAGCCCATGCCCCGCTCAACCACCGCCGCAATATCTTTAGGCACATTCACTGCCCCGCCGGAGTTAATATCATTGGTCATGGCCTGCAAGCCGCTGAGCATCCCCAGCAGATATACCGTCTGATCAATATCGCTGTTCATTTTTGGACAGCTTTCGCCTAATGCGGTTTTGTATTTTTTCTCAAACCGGTTTTGGAACAGCTGGTAGCCGGTATATTGACGCTGCGCTGCCTGCGCTGCCCAACGCTTCTGCTCAACGCGCGCATCCTGCGCTTCTGTGACTTGATTGGCTTTAGAAGCACGCAAATAGCGCAGCTCAGAATTCAGCGCCTGCTGCTCTGCGCACATGCCGGCAGCTGAATACATCAGCACAGCCACTCGCGTAGGATCTGCGCCCATATCTTTGGTCGCCATAATAGCGGGGGTGAGTGATGTGCCTGAATTGCAGACCATTTCTGCATCATCCATTGCCAGAATTGGCGGAACAATATGCTTTTCTGTAAACCCGAGCGCAACATTTGCGCCTGTTTTAACTACCTGTGAACAACCGGTCAATAATGTACTTGTTATTGCTAAAGCAGCCATACCTTGGCCTAATTTTTGGACGTTCGACATTTTCCTGTCCTCTATAATTGTGTTTATGTCCATCACGACAAACATATCAGAAGCAATTTCTGAATTAAAGAGCGCTCGCTTCAATTTAAAAGCAGCGCAGATTGAGAACTTCACTGTGCCATGTATTCATAAGAATGAAATTGACTGTTTTTTAAGAAAGGAGAAAATTTAGGCAAAAAAAAGCAGCATTGCGACGGTTCAGCACATGCTGCTTATTAACTGGTAAAGTGCGTAAACACTTATTTTTGTGCAATTCGTTCCCTCAGCACTGTTCCTAGCCGTCCTACAACAATTGCAAGTACAATCGCTGCTGCCAAAAACATCCAAGTTGGATAATCCATCACGATCTCCTCATTGCTGCTGGTCTAGATAATGTACAGGGAATGAAAAATGTACGGAGAAAAATTGTCTAACAATCAGCACTTTTTGCCAATTATCACTAAACTTGTCAGACAATAAACACTTTAATAAATAACAACTATTTGTTTTTATTATATTTTACATATTTTAAAATTTAACGCATGTCTAACAATCAGATCATTTTCGCCAATACTTTCAGCGCTTTCCACTGCCTCAAAGGCACTTGATCACACCAAACAATTGCTGGTTTAGCGCGAGCATGCTGAAAGTAAATTACAATGTAGGCTTGATGGTCAATAATATGACTGATTTCTACACGCTGAATACGGCCGCAACTGCTCAGTGTCCATTCTTTGCCGGACAAATAGTCTAACCCTGAAATTCTCGGCGCCTTGCGGTAAAACAATAAATAAAACACTGCGCCCAACAGTAAAAAACCGCACCATATGCTTAGCGGCAGCAGCTGATACAGCACGAACATCAGCAGGGCAAAAATACACAGCTGAAACAGCAGTTCAAGCCTGCTGCGCTTCAGCTTAAAACTGCCATTATCCATGAACGTAAAATTTCAGTTTCTGAATAAATACTTTCAGTTCAGGCCGCGGCGGTTCACTGACTTCCATAAACCAATCCAGCAAGTCTGGATCTTCTGCTGCAACAAGTTCTGCAAACATATCTTTTTCAGCAGCATCGGCTTGTAAATAATAGTTTTTAACGTAGGGATCAAAATACACATCGATCTCTTTTAAGCCGCGGCGCGCGCGGTAAATCACTTTGCGTTCTTCTAAGCTGATATCTTCGCTCATCGCACATTCCCCAATTATTGAATAGCCCGGCTATTTTAACCGATCCGGCCGGCTTTGTTCGCATCAATTGCGCCTATTGACCAAATCCATCAGCATTTTTAGCGCAAATGAAGATTCAGCTCATTGTGCAGCAGCCGTGCATCTTATAGCTTAAATTTAACAACAGTTATTTATTCAGGAAAAATAATATGCAATCCGGAGCGATTCGTCCCCTGCCAAATATGCTGCAGCGCCAGCTGTTTAATGATGAACATCAGGCTTTTCGCGACACTGTGCGCAAGTTTTATGAAAAAGAGGTCGTCCCGAATATTGCTAAATATGAAGAACAGCAGCATGTCGACCGTGATTTATGGAACAAGGCCGGCAACATGGGGCTGCTGTGCGCAACCATGCCGGAACAATACGGCGGTTCCGGCGTTGACCGGCTGTACAGCATGATTTTAATAGAAGAACAGGCCTATGCCATGGATTCCTCCACTGGTTTTTCGCTGCACTCGGATATTGTCGCCAACTATATTTTAAATTTCGGCAATGATGCGCAAAAACAGCACTGGCTGCCGCGCATGGCGTCCGGTGAAACAGTCACTGCTATAGCCATGACTGAACCTGGCACTGGCTCTGACCTTCAAGCGGTACGTACTACAGCCGTTTTAGACGGTGATGATTATGTGATTAATGGTTCTAAGATTTTCATTACCAATGGCTATTTATGCGATATGGCCATTGTCGTGTGCAAAACCGGAGATTCTGACAAAGGCTCAGCCAATTTATCTTTAATCATGGTGGAAGCTGACCGCGCCGGATTCAGCAAAGGAAAGCCGCTCAATAAAATTGGCATGAAAGGCCAAGATACCTGTGAGTTATTTTTTGACAATGTCCGTGTGCCCAAAAGCAACCTGCTGGGCATGGAAGGTATGGGCTTCATCATGCTGATGAAAGAATTGGCATGGGAACGCATGCTGGTCGCCATTATCTGTCAGGCTGGTGCAGAAGCTGCATTTGCACATACTGTACAATACACTAAAGAGCGCAAAGCTTTTGGGAAACCAATCGGCGTCTTTCAAAACAGCCGTTTTAAACTGGCCGAGCTGCGCACTGAGATTGATTTTTGCCGCGCTTATCTGGACCGATGCATGGAACTGCAGCTGGCTCAGCAGCTGGGCGTAGACGCCGCAGCCGCAGCCAAATATAAAATTTCCGATATGTTTTCTAAAACTGTCGATGAATGCCTGCAGCTGCACGGCGGTTATGGCTATATGCTCGAATATCCAATTGCCCGCGCCTATCTGGATAACCGCGCTAACCGCATCTATGCAGGCACCAATGAAATTATGAAAGAATTGATTTCACGCACCTTATAAATCAAATCAGGCAATGCGCCCAGCATTGGATGGGCGCATTTTTTTGAAATATGTTTGCTTCTTATTGTTTGCTTAATTCAGTTCTTGTACAAAATCAGCAATCAGCGCAATCACCAGTTCAGGCTGCTCTTTATGCGGCATATGATGCAAACCCTCTAATATCTGCAGTTCCGCCTGCCCCGAAACCCCTTGGAAAATCTGCTGCGGCTGTGCTGTCGTGCCATATTCATCCAGCTCACCATGAATGACCAGCGCTGGACAATACACACCGCTGAGCTGATCGGCCAAATTCCAATCATGAAAAATGGGCGATAGCCAGGTTTCCGTCCATGCATTCAGCACCCATTGCGCCTTATCTCCGTGATAGCGCGCTAAACGCTCAAGCTGTCCTGACTGCGCAAAGCCGGATTTCGCTTCACGAATTCCAGCCAAAGTCAGCTCTTCTACTTCATATTGTGCAGCAATGGTGATTAAACCGACGCATTGCTCTGGATATGCTGCCGCAATCACCACTGACATGCCGCCGCCCACACTATGGCCCATAATCACAAAATTATTAAGATTAAAATGATCGATCACCGCTTTAAAAACCTGTTGCGCTTCGGTCAGCACAAAGTCCGTTTTCAAATGATCGAGATGCGCACTCGATTGACCAAAGCCCAAACGGTCATAGGCATAGACGCTTCGTCCCGTTGCAGCGGCCAGTTGCTCAGGAAAATCACGCCATAAATCAACACTGCCCAGTGAATCGTGCATCAATATAATGGGCGCTAAATTCTTATCACCCTCGATAAGCCGCCACGTTTTGACATAAATTTTTCTCTGGCATATTTCAATAAATGCGCTGCTTTCCTGAATCTTATCCACTGTATTCCTTCACTTCAAATGATCATCAAACAGCATCATCCAACAGTTTTAAGGCGAAATAAAGTACAGCGCACTAGACGCACGGTTCACAAAAAAGGAGCGAACCGCTCACTGCTGTCCCATAGTTTGCTTTAAATAAAAAAACCTGAGTCTAAATAGTTAAAATATGAGTGCAAACAGACACTTTAACTATAAAGGACTCAGGTTTTGTCACATCAGAATACCGTATTTCATCAATTACTCAAACCGATTTTAAGACAAGATTTTGAACGTCTGGCTAAACTCCACCACTCTGGGCAAAAATTAAGATCAGCCGCCCGCTGGGATCAGTTTGTTGCCATATTGATGTCCCAACTTTCTTGTCGGCAAAGCTTAAGAGACATTCAATCCAATCTCGAATCCCAGCAGGAAAAGCTCTATCATCTTGGTGCGAAAAGAATTGCGCGAAGCACCTTAGCAAGACTCAACGAAGAACAGCCCGCCAGCCTGTATCAGCAATTGTTCACGAAGCTGCTTCAGCACTGTGAAAACTCTAAGACTGCACATAAATTTAGATTCAAGAATCCGCTGTATTCACTAGATGCCAGTCATATTGATCTTTCACTGTCATTGTG
>JASLHF010000119.1 GCA_030152275.1 Acinetobacter sp.
CATCCGGGCGGCAGTGGAAGCGCTGTTCTAAGCGCCGGTCACCATTTTCGCGCCTAACATTTGTGATTTTGCTTAAAAATCTATAAGCTAGCGCCGGCCCCGCCCTGCGCCGGCAAATGCTATAAGAACATCCCCGCAGGGAAAAAATAAGAAGATATAACCTAGACCGCGCGCTGCGCCGGCAAACATTCTAAGAATCACACATGAACAACACATACCGAATTGTATGCATTGCGCTGCTGGCTTCGCTCAGCGGCTGTCACAGCCTGTCCAAAGCCAGCACCCGTATTTCAGATCAAGTACTGGATTTGCTGGGCAAAGAAAAAGCGCCTGAAATCACGCAGCCGACGCTGGATGAATTGAATAAAGCCGCACAGGAACGGCTGGAAAAACTGCTGAATAATATGCCGGTCAATCAATGGGTGTATTTAGACAACCCGCAGCTCGGCAGCGCGGATCTGCAAAACAAATCCAGCAGCTATTACACCCTCTCGCTGCGGCTCAACTGTAAAATTTCCAGCCAGCGTCCAGATTTCAAGCTTCTGAGCGCAGATGGCCAAACCCTGCTGAAAGCTTACGATGACAGCGCTGGTACTGTGCAGTTCTTACTGGACAATAAGAATTACGGCAATCCCTTTGACCTGCACAGCCGCAAAAAACTGGACAGCTTTAAAAGCGCATTGGCCAGCGCCAAAGTCATTAAAATCTTTAACGCGTCGAAGCTATACAGCTTTCAGAACCAGCAGGCCGAACTGCTGGAAAAACCGGTAAGCTGCGCAGAATAGAGCCTTATTTTGGCGGGGGCATGTCCACAATCAGTCCGGCGCATTTGCGCACGATAGGCAGCAGCATGACCACAATGGGAAATGCAATAGCCCATGAAATCATCCAGTTATGAATCCACAGTGCGATAAATCCCTCAAACCAGCCCAAATTGCGCAGCATATTGACAAAAGATATGATGCCGCTCATCAGGCAGGAAAGCATAAACGGCACCACAGCCAAAGCCCAGCGCGCAGGCAGTTTAGGAATATTGCCGATAATTTTCTTCTGTTCTAACTGCCGCTCTAAGGGCTGCGGAGTCCTTTCCATCTTGCATTTACTCATTTTCCATTCACGCTCATGTATATCGCTGTTTATCGATATAAGCAATCTTTTATTTTTCATCGAATATTATTTATTCGCAGCAAATGGGTTCACCTAAAGAGTCCGAAATTTGCTATATTTGCTGTTTTTCTGCGACATTTATTTTTCGACTGATTATGAATACGGCAATACAAGCAGCGCTCGACCATGCAGTGCAATCCCTTCAAGCTGAAGGTGTACTCCCATCTGACTGGACTAATACCAGCACTTTGACGCGTACCAAAGACCGAAGCCACGGCGATTTTGCGTCAAATATTGCCATGATCGGATCTAAAGCTGCCGGTATGAAGCCGCGTGATTTGGCGGAAAAAATTCTGGGCGCTCTGCCTGAAGTTGCCGACATCAGCAAAGCAGAAATTGCAGGTCCCGGCTTTATTAACTTCTTCTTAAATGCCAATCAGCGCTTTGCTGTGCTGGAACAGATTCAGGCGCAAAAAGATCAGTTTGGCCGCACGCAAGCCAATGCCGGCAAACGCATTCAGGTGGAGTTTGTATCCGCCAACCCAACCTCCAGCCTGCATGTCGGCCATGGCCGCGGCGCAGCCTACGGCATGACCGTGGCTAATCTGCTGGAAGCGACAGGCGCAAAAGTTGACCGTGAATACTATGTCAATGATGCTGGCCGTCAAATGGATATTTTGGCAACTTCAACCTACTTGCGTTATTTAGAATTAACCGGTCAGGAATTGGTATTCCCTAAAAATGCCTACCAAGGCGACTATGTGAAAGAAATCGCGCAAAGCATTATTGAGCATGATGGAAACGCGCATGTGCGTCCAGTGGCCGACATTTATCAAGATGTGCCTGAAGACGTGCAGTACGCAGCTGAACCGGATGCCGACGGCAACAAAGTGGTGCTTTCAGGCGACAAAGAAAAACATATTGACGGCTTGATTCATAATTCTCAAAACCATTTAGGCGCTGGCTACCGTGTATTCCATCAGGCTGCGCTGAAAGCGATTTTAGATGACATTAAAGATGACTTGGGCGAATTTGGCGTAACCTTCAACCAATGGTTCAGTGAAGCAACCCTGACTGAAAAAATTGATGAAGCACTGCAAATGCTGGATCAGCGCGGCTTCCTGTATGAAAAAGATGGCAACATTTGGTTTAAATCCACTGAATTTGGCGATGAAAAAGACCGCGTGGTGAAACGCCGCAACGGCCAAACCACTTATTTCGCTTCAGACATTGCCTACCATCTGAACAAACTGCAGCGCGGTTATACCGACATTATCGATATTTGGGGTTCTGACCACCACGGCTATATCGCGCGCGTGAAAGCCGCCATTGATGCCCTAGGTTATGACTCTAAAAAATTAACCGTGTTATTAGTTCAGTTCGTGAGCTTATGGCGTGGCGGCGAGATGGTGCAAATGTCATCGCGTTCCGGTCAGTTCGTGACTTTACGTGACCTGCGTAAAGAAGTCGGTAACGATGCGGCGCGCTTCTATTATGTGATGCGTAAATCAGAACAGCACATCGATTTTGACTTGGACTTAGCGGTATCTCAAAGCAAAGACAATGCTGTGTATTATATTCAGTACGCGCATGCGCGGATTTGCCGCATGCTGGAAAAAGCAGCATCAACCGGCTTAAATTTTGACGCAGCTTCTGCTGCCCAGTTTACAGCCCAGCTGGCGCTGGAAGCTGAATCTGAAATTCTGTCAAAACTGGCCGCTTACCCAGAAATTCTAACCCGCGCAGCCAACAGCTACGAACCGCACCAAGTCGGTAATTATTTAAAAGAGCTTGCGGCGCTGTTCCACGGTTGGTATAACGAAAATAAAGTTTTAGGCGATGATGCGCAATTAACACAAGCGCGCCTGCTGCTTTCAGTCAATGTACAGCAAGTGCTGCGCAACGGCTTGGAGCTGCTGGGTGTTTCTGCGCCTGAAACCATGTAAGCCGATGTTTAAATACCCATTGAACATGATGTATTGATCTGCGTGCAGCTTTTCGAAGCTGCGCTGCAAAGCATGGCGATATCGAGAGTTGAACTGAAAAACCTTGCCTTAGGGCATTTATTAGAATAAGAGGTTCCCACGTGTTTGGAAAAACGCAGCGCGGTGTATCTGAACGGCCCAATAAGCCGAAAAAGCCATTAATTCCTGCTTGGCTGGGCACACTGGTCATTATTTTAATCATTTTAAGTTTTGTGGTCGCCTTGATGCTCTGGAAGCCTTGGGAGCCCGTCAAGCCGAAAAACCAGATTCTGTCGGAACATGCGCCGGAAGAAACCAACAAAGATTACCGTTTTTACGATCTGCTGCCGCAGCAGCAAGTCACGCCTATTCCTGAACAGGCCGTTCCTGAATCTAAAGACAGCGGCGCTGTAGTAATTGTCGAAGCGCCGAAAGCGCCAAGCCCGGAACAGGATAATAGTGAACCGGGCCTGCAATCCAGCGAACCGGCTGCGCCTGCCAGCACCAGCTACATTCTGCAAGTGCGCAGCTATGAAGACCCGGATCAGGCCGATGCGCGCCGCGCGGAAATTATCCTAAATGGCTTGTCTGCCGATGTGGTGCAAAGCACAGAGCACGGCAAAGTCTGGTACCGTGTGGTATCTGGCCCTTATGATTCACAAGAGGCAGCCGTGATCGCGCAGCAGACGCTGCAGCACAGCGGCATCGACTCGATTGTAGTGAAACGTTAAATTTTAGTTCCCCAAAAAGCGCCCAATGGCGCTTTTTTATTTTTAGCATGCTCTCCTTACTAGGAGATGATAAACACTGCTTCGCAAGGGAGAGGTTCTTTCCCTCCATCTAATCATCTCCCAGAGGGAAGATGAATTTCATGATATTAGAAACTTGATTAAAGCGTATGCCCCATTGCTTCACCCATCACTACAGCAGAGTTGGCTTTGAATGCCGCATCCCATTGCATTTTATTTTCTTCAAATAACACTACAGCGGTAGAACCTAAATAAAAGCGGCCTAATTCGGCGCCTTTTTCCAAGAATAAATCGTGCTGATTCAGTTCTAAACGGCCAGTCGGTTTGACCTTACCGGTTGCAACGGTTTCAATGCCGGCCACAATCATGGCCCCCACCAACACTACGGCCATGCGGCCCAATTCAGTATCAAATAAACACACCATGCGTTCATTGCGGGCAAACAGGCCCGGAATATTTTCTGCCGTAGTTTGGTTTACAGAGAACAGCTCACCCGGAACATACAAAGTTTCCGTCAATGTGCCGGGAAACGGCATGTGCACGCGGTGATAGTCTTTCGGCGATAAATATACTGTCGCGAATTGGCCATTTTTAAACGGCTCCGCCAGCTGCGGGTCAGCAATCAGTTTTTCCACCGAAAAGCTTTGGCCTTTGGCTTGAAAAATATCGCCGGCTTCAATTTTACCCAGCTGCGAAATGGCGCCGTCCGCCGGAGAAACAATGCTGCCGGCATCGGCATCAATTTCACGTACACCGTCTTTCAATGAGCGGGTAAAAAATTCATTAAACGATTTAAATTTTAAAGCATTGCTCTGTTCCGCAATCGACATGTCGATGCCGTACTGCGCTTTAAATGCGGTGATCACCGCATTTTTCAGCAGCGGGTTTTCGCTGGCCGCTACTTTGCCAATCACGCGTGACAGCTTATGCTGCGGCACAACGCGCTGCGCTTGAATGAAAATTTGTTTTTTTAATCGTGATGTGATGCTCAAGACGGCAACTCTCCGGTTATGACAGGACTATCGAGGCGATTGCCCCATTCACTCCACGCACCATCATAAGCTTGTATATTCCAGCCCAGCAAACGGCCTACGATATAAGCCAATCCTGAACGGTGATGCGACTGGCAATACACCGCAACGGGTTCATTCAAATTGAATCCCAGCTGTTCTAAGCGCTGCTGTGTGCGTTCTAAGGGATGCAATTTTAAATGATTTTCACGGTTTAGGGCAGTACTCCATTCAAAATGAAGCGCTCCCGGAATGTGACCGCCGCGTCTAGCTGCTAAACGCTGGCCGGTATACTCGTCTTCAGTGCGGCAGTCCCACAGCTGAATTTGGCTGTTTTCAGCCTGTGCGCGCAATTGTTCATAATCAATTTGAACCTGCGCTTTACTGTCCAAATTAACCGGCACTAAATTTGGCTCCGGCGCCAATGCCGGCGCTTCTGTGCTGGTCGGCAGGCCTTCGCCCAGCCAAGCGTGAATGCCGCCATTCAGCAAGCTGGTATTTTCAAAACCTAAACAGTGCAGGTTCCAAATCAGGCGCCCTGCCCATGCACCGCCTTCATCATCATAGGCCACGACATGATGCTCAGGCGAAATATTCAAATGGCGGATCAGCGCAGTCAAGCCCTCCGCATCCGGCAGCAGGCCGGTCGCTTCTTCGCTCTGGCGCACCAGCAAGCTCGGCTTAACATGTACTGCATTGGGAATATGCAGCTGTTCATATACAGAGCTGCGGCATAGATCCACAATTCTTAATTTTTCATGGCCTAAATATGGCGCCAATTCTTCCGCTTCGACAAGCAAGCCAAAATTTAAGGCAGATTCAGTCATTTTAATACCGCAGCGTATTTGAATAAGAATAGTCCGATCTTAGCACAAGTCATTTTT
>JASLHF010000192.1 GCA_030152275.1 Acinetobacter sp.
ATCTGCTGAATGGCGTTATAGATGCGCCAATCAATATAAGTATTAATAATGACTTGAAACCCCAGATCTTTAACTGTGCTTAACTGAGCCAATACAACATCATCCATATTACTGGTCAGCATGGGTAAAATTGCTTCAATGACTATCCCAATCGCAATAAAACAGCACCATGCTTTGAATGGTTACAGGCTAATACAAGACAACCGTACGTTTTAAAAAATCTCGCCTTTGTTCGCCACCATTGGCTTTGAAAATGGTTTTGACCCAGCGTATCAGCAATCCTATGTGTAAAAATAAAGCAAGCCCATGCTTCAGTCGGCTTGTATTCTAGGGTTAAGGTCAGCGTCAAATAATTCAAGAAAATGATTTTGTTTCAGATGCTTTATTTTGTCGAATATTACCGACTCATCGATTTAGATTCTCTAAATACAGGATTTCTCCTTTAACATATTCATTTCAATAATTTTTACAGCACATAAAAAAAGCCTCCGAAGAGGCTTTTTTAGATTTACAGATTAGTCACCTGTATAACCTTTTAATTTCAAACGTGCAGCATGCAGAAGTGGCTCTGTATAACCAGATGGCTGCTCGCCGCCTTTGAATACTAAGTCATACGCAGCTTTGTATGCATAGCCGTCAAAGTTTGGCGCCATTGGCGTATACAGCGGATCATTCGCATTTTGCTCATCCACAATTTTCGCCATGCGCTTGAACACTTCTTCAACTTGCTCAGCAGTAACAATACCGTGACGCAGCCAGTTCGCAACATGTTGTGAAGAAATACGTAACGTTGCGCGGTCTTCCATCAAACCAACGTTATTGATGTCTGGAACTTTTGAACAGCCCACGCCAAGATCAACCCAACGAACCACATAACCCAAGATACCTTGCAGGTTATTTTCCAGCTCTTTAGTTTTCTCTTCTTCAGACCAGTTTGTATCAGTCGCTAAAGGCGGCGTTAACAAGTCATCCAAAGACAATGGCTGAGTATTCAACAATTCTTTTTGACGTTCAGACACGTTGCATTGATGGTAGTGAATTGCGTGAATTACCGCGCCAGATGGAGACGGAACCCATGCACAGCTTGCGCCAGCTTCAGGATGCTCAATCTTAGTTTTATACATATCTGCAAGCATATCTGGTTTTGGCCACATGCCTTTACCAATCTGTGCTTTACCGCGCAAGCCAGCTTGAAGACCGATCATTACGTTACGGTTTTCATATGCAGGGAACCAGATTTGAGACTTCACTTCGCCTTTACGAACGAATGGACCTGCTTCCATAAATGTATGGATTTCATCGCCTGTACGGTCCATGAAGCCCGTATTGATGAAGATGGTACGGTCTTTTGCTTGAGCGATACAGTTTTTCAAGTTCACAGATGTACGGCGTTCTTCATCCATGATACCGATTTTTAAGGTTTTTGGAGGTAAGCCAAGGGCTTGTTCCGCACGTTCGAACAACTCAACAGCAAACGCCACTTCTTCTGGACCGTGCATTTTTGGCTTCACGATGTACATCGAACCTTTACGAGAGTTCTTGTTTTCGTTTTCACCTTTGATGTCTGCAAAAGTCAACAATGGAGTAACTAACGCATCCATGATGCCTTCGTAGATTTCAGCGCCATCTACAAGGATCGCAGGGTTTGTCATTAAATGACCTACGTTACGAAGCAGCATCAATGAACGGCCATGAAGTTTTGTTTCACCGCCAATGAGGTTCTTGTGCGTACGGTCTTTGTTTAATGTACGTGTAACGGTTTTACCGTTCTTTTCGATAGACTCAGAAAGCGTACCTTTCATTAAGCCTAACCAGTTACGGTAGCCTTCAACTTTCTCTTCAGCATCAACAGCTGCAATTGAGTCTTCCAAATCTTGAATCGTGGTTACCGCAGCTTCAAGTACAAGATCTTTTACGCCAGCAGCGTCAGTTGAACCAATTGGGCTCGTCGCATCTACTTCAATGATTACGTGTAAGCCATTGTTAAGCAGTACGATTTCAGTTGGCGCAGCTTCATCACCATTGAAACCAACAAATTGCGCTTCTTTTGCTAGAGTAGTCGTTGAACCATCTTTGAGTGTTACAGCTAATTTTTTGCCTTCCACTGCATATTTAGTTGCATCTGCATGCGAACCATTTGCTAATGGGAAAGTTTCATTTAAGAAATTTTTAGCAAATTCGATCACTTTTGCGCCGCGCACTGGGTTGTAGCCCTTACCTTTTTCCGCGCCACCTTCTTCAGAGATGACATCGAAACCGTAAAGTGCATCGTACAATGAGCCCCAACGCGCATTCGCAGCATTTAAGCAGTAACGTGCATTACGCACAGGAACTACCAATTGCGAACCAGCCAATAATGCGATTTCTTCGTCTACATTTTCTGTGCTGATTTGGAAATCTTCTACTTCTGGTAATAAGTAGCCAATTTCAGTAAGGAAAGCTTTGTAAGCTTCGAGTTCAAATTTGTTGTTGCGGTGCCATTCATCAATTTTAGCTTGAATGTCGTCACGCTTAGCCAATAGTGCTTTGTTCTTTGGGCTAAGATCGACAACGACTTGTTCAAAGTTTTTCCAGTAAGTTTCACTGTCCAAACCTGAACCTGGAAGTGCTTCATTTTCGATGAAATCGTAAAGTTCTTTAGCAATCGCTAACTTGCCTTTTTGAATACGTGCAGTCATTGTCTTTCCTGATATTGCTACTTTTTATAACAAGAGATTCCAGTATACCTATTTATACTTAGCTGAATAGCACTATCACATCACAAAATAACGACCATTTTTCATTAAACAAATACCCTCATTATTTAACAAAATGCAGATCAGGAATGTGACATCATCATCAGCTTGAATGCTCTTTTACAGTTTATAAAGTTTTTGAAATGCCGAAATTAGACTTAAGTTCAGATTTTTGCTGTAAAACTAATCAAAACCGCATCTTTCTCGCTTTTACAGACTTGATTAAGCCATGAAAAATTTAAAATGTCGATAAATTCACCAGTCAATTTTGCTGATTATTTAAGCAATAAAAAAGGCGCTGTCAAAAGCGCCTTTTTTCAAATATACCAGTTTAACCGGCATTTTCCGCAGCAGTAATTTGGCGGTGCGCAGAGTTTAGATAATCATCTGACTGCATTTCCAATAGGCGTGAACGCGTCCGCTCTATTTCAAAGGCCAATTTTTCACCTTGATAAATGTCGATAATTCCGTCCTCAGAGGTTAGCAGTAATTTAACACCTCGGTCATAGAATTCATCGACCAAATAAATAAAACGGCGTGTGCCTTCTGACAAATAGTCAGTCATATGCGGCACATTGCTCACCAGCACAGTATTATAAATATTGGCAATTTCAATGAAATCTGCAGGACTGCGCGGCTTCAGACACAGTTCTGAATATTCGCACCACAACACATCCTCTGTATGACCAATGGTTTCTACAATACGGTTATTAATAATAATGGGCTCTTGTGACTGAATCTGGGTTTGTGTCAGTGCTGTGAAGCGCTGCGCCATCCAGAGTTTATGCTCATGTGTTAATGGCGACTTGAACAGCTGCGCCTGCTTTAACACACGCAGACGGTAATCCACACCAGCATCAACATTGAGCACGACACAGTTTTTATTTACCAATTCAATGGTTGGCAAAAAGCGGTCACGATGAATACCATTTTTATACAGACCGTCCGGCGCAATATTTGAAGTTGCAACCAGTGTGACACCGCGCGCGAACAGCTTTTGAAATAAGTCACTCAAAATCATCGCATCAGTCACGTTTGATACAAAAAACTCATCAAAGCAAATTACTACAGCTTCTTTATAGATTTGATCCGCAACCAAATCCAAAGGATTGCGCTGACCTGAAAGCTTGTTTAGCTCTCTGTGCACATGCTGCATAAAATGGTGGAAATGCATACGGGTTTTACGGCGAAACGGCACCGACTCATAAAACTGATCCATCAGCCAAGTCTTGCCGCGGCCCACACCGCCCCACATATACACCCCGCGAGGCGAAGTCTGGCGGCGGAAACGGCGGAATGCTTTCTTTGATGCTTTAAAACGCTGAATCAGTTCCTGCCAAACACGGTCCAGCTCATGCACTGCCTCAGCTTGCGCTTCATCCGGCAAAAACTGGCCTGAAGCCAGTGCTTGCGCATAACGCTCTGCAGGAGAAATTGGAGTGTAAGCTGTATTGTGTGGCATTTGTAATTCAGACATATCATTAAATACTATTTGGGGCTATATAAAATTATAGCGAAGATTGAACTGTAATATATAACACTTTGGCATTAATAAACTTAGGCTATTTTGTATATTGCCGCGGGCTTTGGCCAAACCAGCGCTTGAATGCATGATTAAATGCAGCCGGTTCCGAATACCCTAAAAGTTCAGCAATCATTTCAATGGAATACTCTTTATATTCCATTAAACGTAACGCTTTATCCTTAATGATCTCCTCCCGAATCTGCTTATAGCTGGTATTGTGCTGCTGCAGCTGATGACGCAGCGTTCGTTCAGGAACATTCAGCGCATGCGCCGTTTCCGCCATGCTGGGCATAGCGCCGGTTTGCAGCTCTAAATAATCCCGCACCCGCTCAATCACAAATGGCGCAGACTCTTCTGCAGTCAGCCGCTGCAATTCTGCAACACACTTTGCTTCATACAGTCTAAATGTTGCCGGATCTGCAGAAGACACCTTCAAATCTAAAACTGATTCATTAAACCAAAAACATGCGCACGGCGCGTCAAATTTTACCTGAGCGCCATAATAACTATGATAAAGCGCAAGCTGTTCTGGCTGCTGCGGCTGAGCAAACGGCAATTCCACCTGAAGCTGCGGCGAAGCCAAGCCCATCATTTTATAAAGCGCACGAATAAACTTATATGATCCTGCGATTTCTGCCTGCCCCAACAGCAAGCCCAATTCGGTATGAATATTTTGCGGGTAATAACACAGCGCTGCCTGATGAGCCTGATGCTTCAAATCCAGCCTGCCTGTCATATGCGTCAGCTGCTGAAAACGAATCACCTGATTCAGCACTTCACGCACATTTGAACTGGTCACCAGCAGCATCAGCAACGGGCCGTACCCTGCCAGCGCATAATGCTGGCCAATTTTCAGCCCTTGTTCTGGCGCTACATCCTGCCCAATCACTTTCAGCACATCCCATTCAATGCTGGGATGAATCACTGCCGAGGCATCCAGCGCATCTGCACGCAAGCCAATGCTTTGCAATTTAGCATCCACATCCATGCCGGCTTTTTTCATTCCCTGCACGAGATACACCAAGCTGAGCACTGAACGCTTCATCGCTGCACTAATCCATGAATACATGAGTCTATTTTTACTATAAATAAAAAGATTTGAGAATTGCCGTTTCAATCAATTTTAATGTCAGGCCAATCATATTGTTTTTCGTTTAGACTGTTTATGCTCAATATAGATAAAACATGGACTTAAAATAAAATGATGCCGGATGCACAAAAAACACAGCCTGTTCAAAATACCGATCGCTTAAAAACTCAAGTTGCCATTATTGGCGGGGGTTTTGGCCGCATTGCGATGGCGATACGCTTATTACAGCAAGCAAATCAGGATTTCTTAATACTTGAAAAAGCGCCTGAATTTGGCGGCACTTGGCGTGAAAACCGCTATCCCGGTGCTGCATGTGATGTACAGTCACACATGTATTCCCTCTCCTTTGCGCCTAAGACCGATTGGTCTAAGCGCTATGCCGAAGCTCCTGAAATTTTTAGCTACATCCAAAGTGTAACGCAAGAATACAACCTCAAACAATTCTGTCGCTTTAATTGCGAAGTGCTTTCTGCACGTTATGATGAAGATCAATGTGAATGGCTTTTACAGTTAGATGACCAATCTACCTTACATGCAAAATATGTCATATTTGCCTCTGGCCCTTTGCATGTTCCGCAAATTCCACACATTGCGGGTATAGAAACATTCAAAGGCAAAGTTTTCCATTCATCACAATGGGAACACGATTACGACCTGAAAGGTAAAATTGCAGCTTCTATTGGTACCGGCGGCAGCGCCATTCAATATATTCCGGAAATAGCCCCACACACCAAGCAGCTTTACGTGTTCCAAAGGACTGCTGCTTGGGTCATTCCACGCGATGAGCGCAGCTATCACAATTTAGAAAAAGGTCTATTTAAAAAATTTGATTGGTTTAGAAAATTACACCGTGCGCGTTTATATTGGAGCAATGAGTCACGCGTGGTCCCCATTGTAAAACCGCTCACCATGAAATATGCACAAAAGCTGGCAGAACTCTACATTAAGCACCAAGTCAAAGATGTGGCTTTGGCAAAAAAATTAATTCCGAATTACATCATGGGCTGTAAACGCATCCTGATTTCCAATAAATATTTCCCAACCTTTAACCGCGCAAATGTAGAGTTGGTAACTGACGCAATTCAGGAAGTGACGGAGAATAGCATTATCACTCAAGATGGAAAATCCAGAGAAATTGACTGCATAATTTATGGAACAGGCTTTATCACCGATCCACGAATTTATTTAAAATCCTTTGATTGCGTCGGGGAAAATGGACAAGAACTCAAGCAAGCGTGGCAGGCCGGCGCAGAAAGTTATTATGGCGTCGCAACCAAAGGCTTCCCTAATCTATTCCAACTGCTTGGCCCCAATACCGTGCTTGCGCACAACTCAGTAGTCTTTATGATTGAAGCGCAAGTCGATTACATCTTACAAATGATGCAGCTGGTTTCCAAAACCAAATCTGATGGCATTGCAGTTAGAAATGAGGTGCAAGATAAATATAATCAGCATGTGCAAGAAATGCTGAATGGTACGGTATGGCAGTCGGGCTGTGTCAGTTGGTATCAACAAAATGGCGGGAAAAACTTCGCGTTATGGCCCACCTATACATGGAAATATTGGCTAGCGACCCGAAAAATAAATCCCGCAGATTTTAGACTGCTCAGTAAAAATAAATCTAGTCATGCAGCCTAAGCAATAACAGTTCATAATAGGCAGGTATTTATTATCTGCCTGTTTTTGTATGCAATCTTTCTGGTTGATTTTCCAGCTTTTAGCCTGTTTAGGCCTTGGTTTTATGCTCGCGCGCCGCTTGCCGGCTTGGCTTGAAAAAATCGCATTTAAGATACTGCCATATTTTACTTATATTTTATTGTTTGCCATTGCAATTGAGTTCTCTGAAACCCTACACAGCATTGCGGCGCCTTGGCAAATTCTATCGTCATCGGTATTAATTGCGCTGCTCACATCAATGGGCGCATTTATTTGCTGCTATGCACTCTTTAAAGTGCTTGGTTATCAACCCAGTCATGGCAAAGTTTCAATGCGATTGGTGACCAGTTCACTGATTAATATTAGTTATGCGTTTATTGCCCTAGGCTTAGGTTATGCTTTCGCCGAGCTTGCTGCACATTTTAGCCTGAATCCTCATATCAGCACTTGGGACTTACTTTTAATCTTTATGTTCCTTATCGGCTTAGATCTTGCCTATTCGCCGCTCGATCGTTCTTGGCTCAACTGGAAGATTTTACTGGTGCCTTTAGGCTGTATTGTTGGCTCTCTTTTAGGTGCTTTTGTAGCTGCGTATTTTTTACCGCACATTAGCTTAAAAGATTTGATTATGCTGTCACAAGGGTATGGTTTCTATTCAATGACCGGCATTGTCGTGACCGAATTAAAAAATGCGCATTTGGGCAGCATTGCGCTGATGAATGACTTGTTTCGTGAAATTCTGGCGATTGTATTTATGTATATTATTGGTTGGCGCTACCCGCGCTCTGCCATTTCTTCTGCCGGTGCAACTGCCATGGATGTGACGCTGCCGATGGTAAAACAAGCTTGTGGCAACGACTTTATTCCGCACGCGATGGTAAGCGGTTTTATTCTATCTATACTTGCGCCAATCTTGGTGAGTGTGTTGGCAGCATTATAAAAAATCCCTCCTGACCTCCCTTTTTTAGAGGGAGGAAATCCCCCATTAAAAAAAGATGGACTTCTCCTCTCTCCCTCGGGAGAGAGTTAGAGAGAGAATGAATACTTACAAAGTGACCAAAATATCTTTTAATGTTTGTCGCGGATTGCCCGACTTTGTAATTGGACGGCCAATGACCAAATGCGTAGCGCCATCCAACATGGCTTGTTTTGGTGTCACGATACGTTTTTGGTCATCTGCTGATGAACCTTCTGGACGAATACCCGGTGTCACCAAAGCAAAGTCATCACCTAAGGTTTCACGCAGCATTTTTGCTTCTTGTGCTGAACAAACAACTCCATCTAAACCGCTGTTTTTAGTCAATGTTGCAAGGCGTTTCACTTGCTCAAATGGTTCAACATCTAGACCAATATCAGCCAAATCTTCACGGCCCATTGAGGTTAATACAGTCACTGCAATCAGTTGAGTATTATAGTTCCCGGCTTTTAAACGCTCAACACAGGTTTCCATCATTTTACGGCCCCCTGAAGCATGCACATTGACCATCCACACACCCATATCAGCGGCTGCACATACGGCTTGCGCTGTGGTGTTTGGAATATCATGGAATTTTAAATCAAGGAAGACCTCAAAACCCTCACGGTGCAATGCTTTAACCATTGATGGGCCTTCATGCGTGAATAACTCCTTACCCACTTTTACACGACATAATTCAGGGTCTAATTGCTCTGCTATTGTCATCGCTTCATTATGACTTTTTGCGTCTAAGGCAACAATAATACTCATGGATAGACCCTTATATTTTGACAAAATTGGCTGCATTATAGTGCGATTCGAGCCAACCAGAAAGGTATAAAATCCAAGATCATTAAATCAATGAATTTTAATTAGGTCATTACAGCTATAACCTAGACTTCAGCCTTTTAAATATATAAATAAATGAGGCATAAAAAAACCCTCTGAAGCAACTGTTCAAAGGGTTTAAAATAATTATTTAAGCTTACCGATCATCAGTAATACATATGCATCTTCTGGCTAAATCAAACCTACAACGGATTTGACTTTTGCTCGTCCGAATGAATATCCAATACTGTTTTTTCATGTCTTGTATGCGCAGCAGCTTCAGCAGCAGCCAATTGGGCAGCTTGAATTTGCTCTTTGCGCAAACGGTCGATGTCTTTACGTAAACGCTTAATTTCCCAGTTGTTCTGAAATACTCGAAACACTTGAACACCAAGCAATAATCCCAGCACAACACCCAAAGCCAATGTCAGCAAAAGCAACAGGCCAAGACGCATTGCCGGCACCTGAGTGAACAGCAAATCTACAGATAGTTCAGTTCCGTTTTGCAACACCAAAAATAGTGAATAGCCAAACAGTACAATGAGTAAAACAACTAAGACGTAACGCATAAGCACCCCTGAAAAGAATCTAAATTACGCAGCAGATTCGTTTACCGCATCACGCAATGCTTTGCCGGGTTTGAAATGAGGCACTGCTTTTGCCGCCACTTCAACTGATTTACCAGTTTTAGGGTTACGGCCAACACGTGGTTCACGGTGATGCAAGGCAAAACTGCCAAAGCCGCGGATTTCAATACGATTATCTGATGATAAAGCTTCAATCATCTGGTCAATCATAATCTTAACAGCTTCTTCAACCAGCGGTTCAGCTAAATGCGGGTTTTTAAGAGAAATACGCTCTATTAAGTCTGACTTATTAAGTGCTTCAGTAGTCATCTGCGACCTCTTTAATTATCAAGCTACTTGGAATCGATTTCCCGATAATAACCTGTTTAAATACAAAACGGTAGCGCAATAATGACTTACTGCGCTACCGTTTACAGTAATTGTATAAAAAGTATTAGTTAATTTACATTAACAATACAATTCAAACACTTACTTAGTGGTTCATTTGAGCTTTGATCAAATCACCAATAGTCTTAGGACCATTGTCTTGACCATTCGCAGCTGTTTTCAAGTTAGCTACTGCTTCTTTTTCTTCAGCTTCGTCTTTCGCTTTGATTGACAAATTGATAGAACGTGATTTACGATCTACATTGATGATCTTAGCTTCAACTTCTTGACCAACTTCTAAGAATTTTGTTGCATCTTCAACGCGGTCGCGATTGATTTCAGATGCTTTCAAAGAAGCTTCAACTTCGTCAGCTAACTTAATCGTTGCGCCTTTAGCATCAACTGCAGTTACTGTACCTTTAACCAACGCACCACGTTCGTTAGTAGCAAGGAAGTCATTGAAAGGATCGTTGTTCATTTGTTTGATACCAAGGCTGATACGGTTGCCTTCAGCGTCTACAGACAAGATAACCGCTTCAACAGTGTCACCTTTCTTGTAACGACGAATCGCTTCTTCGCCTTGTTCGTTCCAAGAAATATCAGACAAGTGAACTAGACCATCGATACCGCCTGGTAAACCGATGAAGATACCGAAGTCAGTGATTGACTTGATCGTACCAGAAACTTTTTCACCTTTGTCGTGAGCTTTAGAGAACTCTTCCCATGGGTTAGCACGAGTTTGCTTAATACCAAGAGAAATACGACGACGCTCTTCATCAACTTCAAGAACCATAACATCAACTTCGTCACCAATCTGAACAACTTTAGATGGGTGAATGTTTTTGTTAGTGTGATCCATTTCAGAAACGTGTACTAAACCTTCAACGCCTTCAGCGATTTCAGC
>JASLHF010000248.1 GCA_030152275.1 Acinetobacter sp.
TGCAGCGTTTAGGCATTGGCAAAAATGACACTGTTTCCGTACTGTTGCCAAATATTCCGGCCATGATTGAAGCGCATTTTGCTGTGCCTATGGCTGGCGCGGTGCTCAATACACTAAACACCCGTTTAGATGCAAAAACCATTGCATTCATGCTGGAGCATGCGGAAACAAAAGTATTATTGGTCGATCCTGAATTTGCTGCAGTCGCGCAGGAAGCGCTTGCTTTAGTCAAGCAAGAAATTTTTGTTATTGATGTCGATGATGTTGAATACCAAGAAGGCAATGCTGCGCCAATTGGCAAAATTGAATATGAAGACTGGCTGGCAGAAGGCGATCCTGCATTTGAATGGCATTTGCCGTCAGATGAATGGGATGCCATCAGCCTGAACTATACTTCCGGCACGACTGGCAACCCTAAAGGGGTGGTGTACCATCACCGCGGAGCCTACATTAACGCAGCCAGCAATATTATTGCCTGCGGCATGACCCCGCGCGCCACCTATTTATGGACCTTGCCGCTGTTTCACTGCAATGGCTGGTGTTTTGCATGGACTATGGCGGCCAATGGCGGCACCAATATCTGCCTGCGTAAAGTAGAATCTGAACAAATTTTCAAGCTGATTGCGGAACATAAAGTTGACTATTTCTGCGGCGCACCGATTGTATTGTCGATGCTGATTAACACGCCAGAAGAAAAGAAAACCTCTTTTGACCATCGTGTTGAAGTCATGGTGGCCGGCGCTGCGCCTCCAGCAGCAATTATTGAAGGCATGCGCCATATCGGCATTAATGTGACCCATGTATATGGCCTGACCGAAACCTATGGCCCTTCCGCACTCTGTGCTTCTCAAGCCGGCTGGTCAGAACTGTCCATTCAAGAACAAGCACAACTTCACTCGCGCCAAGGCGTGCCTTATCCGCTGCAAGACGGCATGAAAGTAATCGATCCTGAAACCATGCAGCCAGTGCCGCATGATGGCAAAACCATGGGAGAAATCATGTTCCGCGGCAACATTGTCATGAAAGGCTATCTAAAAAATCCTGAAGCGACTGCTGAAGCCTTTGCCGGTGGCTGGTTCCATACTGGCGATTTGGCTGTCTGCCAGCCAGACGGCTATGCCAAAATTACTGACCGTTCAAAAGATGTGATTATCTCTGGCGGGGAAAATATTTCGTCATTAGAAGTCGAAGAAGTGCTTTATCAGCATCCAGCCGTACTGACAGCTGCAGTCGTGGCGAAACCCGATCCACGCTGGCAAGAAGTGCCATGCGCATTTATTGAGCTCAAATCAGGAAAACAGGCAACACCGGAAGAAATTATTGAATTCTGTAAACAGCATTTAGCGCGCTTTAAGGTGCCAAAAGATGTGGTGATTGCGGAAATTCCAAAAACATCAACAGGCAAACTGCAAAAATTTGTGCTGCGTGAATGGGCCAAAGAACGCGCCAGCGGCGAGTTCAGTTAAGTTTGATCTTATTGAGCAAGATAAAACAGCATAAAAAACGGCGTCTAGGGCGCCGTTTTTTTATGCTCACATGCTTCTGCGTTAAACCGCGATAAGCGTCATGTTCTGCAGTCTAAATCAATTGTCTGAAATCAGCGCAACCTGCTGAACATAGTTAAACATCTTCAATTTAGAGGCTTTAATTTCTTCTTCCGGCGCTTCATTTTTCATGTCACGCAGTACGCGAAGCAAATGCTGGCGCAGGGTATGGCGCTCAGTCGCATTATAAATTTTGCTGAATTCATTAATAGCAGGATCGCCATCTTTAATAATGCGCTCTACCCAGCGCTGCAGCTGTGCGGTTTTTTTCATCCCCTGCTTCGGTGTGAGATAAGATAAAATTACACTCTCATCTTCATTCCGCAGCAGTTTACCCACGCGCAAAAACTGACGGCGGCGCGCCTCATGAGACGTAATGCTTTGCGCCTCAAGAATTGCATCTATTAAGCGCTCTTCTACTGGAAGATTCTTAATTTGTTTAGCGCTCAGCTCTGCAAGCTGTTCACCCAAAGCCGCCATGCGCTGCACGGCTTTTTTTTGTTCGGTTTTACTCGCACGCCCTTCTAGAGAATCAAAATCATCTTCAGTATAGCGGTTCGGTCGACGTGCCACGGTTAATCTGCCTCGTAAAATTTCGCTGCGAAAAGCGCCTGAATGTCCGATAAAGCTTTTTCTTCATCCGGTCCATCAATCACAATCCGTAAAGTTGTGCCTTTGCCTGCGCCCAGCATGAGCAAAGACATAATGTTTTTTGCGTCCACTAATTTATCACCTTTGCCGATCTGAATCGACGAGTTGAATTTTGTAGTGACTTCGATGAGTTTTCCAGACGCACGCGCATGTAAACCTAGTTTATTAATTACGTCAACAGTTGTGTCGATCATGACCAGTGCTTCATTTCTCTATGTAAGACCTGAATAGACCATTTTGCCTCAAGCGCTTTTTTGAGTCTATCCACAATATAAACAGAACGGTGCTGCCCGCCCGTACAGCCGATCGATACCGTCATATAATGTCGGTGACCCTCTGCAAAAGCCGGCAGCCATTTGTCCAGAAAATGATAAATGTCATTAAACATTTCTTCAGTCTGCGGACTCTGTTCTAAAAATTTCTGTACAGGCGCATCTAAGCCTGAATATTTTCTTAATTCTAAATCCCAGTGCGGGTTTGGCAAATGCCTGACATCAAATACATAATCGGCATCCAGCGGAATACCGTGCTTAAAGCCGAAGGACTGTAAAATCAAAATTAAATTGTCTGCCTGCCCCAGCTTTGTCAGCAGCACATGCTTCAGATCATGCACGCTTTTATCTGTGGTATCTATATGCACAGTTGAACGCATTTGAATGGGCAACAGCAGAGATTTTTCTTCTTGAATGCATTCATTCAAGCTTTTAAAACGGCTGGATAATGGATGCGGACGGCGTGACGCACTGAAGCGCGAAATAAGTTCCTGATCACGCGTGGTCAGATAAATAATATCGACGGAACCATGCTTTTTAAGCAGTTCAAAAACCTGATCAAACTCTTGCAAGTCTGCGCGCGTGCTGCGCACATCCACGCCCAGCGCCAGCTGTTCCAGATTATTTTCCCGGTCCAGCTTTTCTACAATTTCAGGCAGCAGCGCCAGCGGCAAATTATCGATACAGTAATAGCCAAGGTCTTCCAGCACCTGCAAGGCAGAGCTTTTACCGGAACCGGATTGTCCTGTTACAATTAAAATGCGTTTCATTGCACCGCTGCCCTTTTATTTATGCTATGAAGCAGGATATTTGACCTGCAAATTATCAATCAGCCGTGTAGCGCCCAGCTTGGCCGCCACAAACAGCACAGTATCTTGGTTAAATTCTTCAATTTTCTGCAATTCCGAAGTCCGCGCTTCTACATAGTCCACAACAAAGCCAGAGTCTGTCAATGCTGCCGCAATATTTTGCAGCGCATCTTTAAGAGAAACACCAGACAGCAGCTGCTGTTCAGCCGCTTTCAGGCTTTGATAAATTTTTGGCGCAAGCGCACGGTTTTCAGGGCTTAAATAGCCATTGCGCGAACTCAGCGCCAGACCATCTTCAGCACGGGTAATCGGTACGCCAATGACTTCCAGCGGAATATTCAAATCACGGACAAACTGGCGAATAACCGCCAGCTGCTGATAGTCTTTTTGCCCGAAGAAAGCAAAATTTGGCTGTACAATATTGAACAGTTTGGTAACCACCACTGCCACGCCATCAAAGTGGCCGGGACGCTGCTGTCCACAGAGGTCATTGGTAATACCGCTGACCGAAATATTGGTCAGACGCGGCTTATTGCCATACATCTGTTCAACAGTTGGCGCAAAAACGATATCACAGCCAACTTCTGCCAATAAACGCTGATCCTGCTCTAAAGTGCGCGGATAGCTGTCAAAGTCTTCATTTGGGCCAAACTGAATTGGATTAACAAAAATGCTGACTACGACAATATCGCAAAGCTTGCGCGCTTCACGCACCAGATTTAAATGGCCTTCATGCAAATTTCCCATCGTCGGCACAAAACCGATAATTTTGCGGGCAGCCCGCGCAGGGCTTAATGAGGCAGATAAACCTTGAATAGTTGTTTCAGTTTTCATGTATTACAGCTCAATTTGGAAAGTTTGTTCTTTGGCCGGAAATGATCCGTCCAGCACAGCAGCGTGATAGGCTTTAAATGCGTCTAAAACCGCATGTTCGCCAGACTGTTCTTTCATAAAGTTTCGGACAAATTTTGCCACGCGGCCTAAATTCAGCCCCAGCATATCCTGCACCACCAGCACTTGACCATCAGTCTGCGCACCTGCCCCAATACCGATCACTGGGGTATTTGGAAATAATTCGCTGATTTCCTTGCCGACCTGCGCAGGCACGCATTCCAGCAGCAGCAGCGCTGCGCCAGCATCCACAACAGCCTTGCAGTCCGCAATTAACTGGTCTGCAGACTCGCGTGTGCGCGCCTGAACCTTGTAGCCGCCAAATACATGTACAGATTGAGGAGTCAGCCCTAAATGCACGCAAACCGGAATGCCGTTGCGGGTCAATACATCAACAGTTTCCGCAAGCCATGCACCGCCTTCCAGCTTAACCATATGGGCACCTGCCTGCATGATGGTTTTTGCGCTGTTCAGACCATCATTTAAGGTCGCATAACTCATAAAAGGCAAATCAGTCAAAATAAAGGCATGGCTATTGCCGCGCCGCACGGCAGCCGTATGGTAAGCCATATCCTGCACTGTTACCGGCAGGGTGGAATCATGCCCCTGAATTGTCATTCCAAGTGAATCGCCAATTAAAATGGTATCAACTTCGGCCGCTTCCATGACTTTGGCCATGCTTGCGTCATAACACGTCAGGCAAGAAAATTTACGGCCTTCCGCTTTAAATTTTTTTAAGTCACTCAGACTAATCATCCTGATGTTCCTCTTATGGCAAATGCCAGCCATTCACACTCAAAGCTTTGCCCAATTTCCGCTATCCAGCACATTAAGTACCGGCTGCTGTAAAATTGGCAAGTCTTTTAATAATTGTCCATTCAATTTCAATTCTGGCGCCAGATCCAGCAAAGGCATCAGCACAAAATCACGCTCCATGACACCAACGTGGGGTACAGTCAAACGCGTATTCTGAATTTGCTCCTCACCGTACAGCAATAAGTCTAAATCCAATGTGCGTTCCCCCCAGCGGCGCAAGCGCACACGTCCAGATTCCTGCTCAAAACGCTGCAGTTCATCCAAAAGCGCCAGCGGCGGCAAATCAGTTATCAGCTGCACAGCGGCATTCAGATAATTGGGCTGGTCTTGAGGCCCCATTGGCGGACTCTGATACAAGCGTGAAACCTTCACTTGCCCCAAAGCAGCCAGCTTGTGCACCGCTTCAGTTAAAATTTGCAAAGAGTCGCCCAAATTGCTGCCCAGGCCAATATACGTTACTTGGCTCATCGTGTCGGCCCAAAAACCACATGGCTCAAATCACGCTGCACGCGCTTGCGCTTTAAAATTGGATGATCAGCGCTAATGCCACTACCATCATGCACAGATGGCTGACGTTTAAAATCAGCACTGTTTTTGGTTCTGCGTGAACGGCGGCTGCGCGGTTCAGGCTCATTGACTAAAGGCTCAATTTCGACCTGCTGCAGGGCAGCGGATTGTTTGGGCTCTTCAGCAGCAGCCTGTGAAGCTTTGCGGCGGTTTTTCGCGCGCTGGCGGTTGTAATCTGCAATCGCACGCTCTTTTTCATCGGTAGACAGAGTTTGATAGTTTTCCCACCATACACCCATGCCTTGCGTTGCGCTATCACCTGATTTTTCCCGCAGCAGCAGGAAGTCAAACCCAGCACGGAAACGCGCATGGCTAGACAGCGCCTCAATTTGCTGCGGCTTTGGATTGAGCAGGCGAGTTTGCATTTCCCACACTTCACGAATAAAGGTTTCAGCAAAACGCGGAATTACAGTGCGGGTCGCTTGACGCTTAAGCACATCCAGACCAGCCTGCGCCCGCGCTTCTGCCGGCACCACACCTTTGGAAGCATAAAATTCACAGCGCTCCAAAAATGGCTTCCACAACAGCACAGCATAGAAAAATGCAGGGTTTATCGTTTTGCCAATCGAAATGCGCTGATCGGTATTTTTTGCAGCCCGTTCAATAAATGGAGTGACTTCCGGCTTGATTTCCGCAAACAGCTGGCGCCAAATCCCGAAATCAATCAGCATTGGCATCACTCTGTTCAAATGGCCCATTGTGAACAGCTTTTGCGATTCGTCATACAAACGGTGCGGTGACACATCACGGAGCAGCTGAGTAATTTCAGGCGTAAAAATATCTAATATTTTTTCATCAATACTGAAGTTCAGCTTAGCAGCAAAACGCAGCGTGCGCAGCATCCGCACTGGATCTTCTTCAAAACGCAGCAGCGGATCGCCCAGCAGGCGCAGTGTTTTATGCTGAATATCATCTACAGCATTGCAGAAATCGAGCACTTCATTTTTACGCGGCTGATAATACAGCGCATTGATGGAAAAATCGCGGCGCGCGAAATCCTGTTCAATAGTGCCCCAGTTATTGTCGCGCAGGATCATTCCTGCTGCCGATGTCACAGCTTTCTTTGGCGGTGCGCGGAAGGTCGCCACTTCAATCAGCTCACGCCCAGAATAGACATGAGCCAGCTCAAAACGCCGGCCAATAATGCGGCAGCGGCGCCCGAAAACTTCTTTCACTTGAGACGGAGTGGCATTGGTGACGGCATCATAATCTTTGGGATTTAAACCTAACATCAAATCACGTACGCCGCCGCCGACGATGTATGCATCATAACCTGCCTTAGTTAAAGCATCGATGACATCTAATATTGAAGAAGGTAATTGTGCTGCGGATAAGCCGCATTTTGACGCGCGCAAAGTTTGCAAAAGACGCTGTCTCCTACGTCTGAACGTAAAATCTTAAGATGCGCTAATCATATCTCTATCACAATCAAAGGGCAATTTGATTCTAACGATGCTCAAACACCGATTAAGCAGCAATGTTTAAAAATGCTGTAATTAAAGCGCCAGCCGGTCTTTATTTTTAGCGAAAATTGCTGGACCAATGCCTTTAATTTCCTGAATTTGCTCAATACTGGTAAATTTCCCATGCTTTTGCCGGTAACTGACCACCGCTTCAGCCTTCTTCTGTCCAATCCCATTCAGCTGCTGCAGTTCAGCAACATTGGCGCTGTTCAGCCTAATTTTCTGACCGCTGGACGCAGGCGATAGCGCCGGTTTAGAAAGATAATGATTGCTGTCCCCGCCTTTTACAGGCTTTAGCCGCAAATCTTGCTGCTGCTGTTCAGCTTTCCACTGCTGATAAGCCGTGTTTTCAGCCGGCTGCGCATACGTCATAGAAATACTAAGCCCTGTTAAAAGCAATAAAAAGATCAAAAGCTGAACTTTATTCAAGCTGCGGTTTATCATATAAATCCTGCTGATTTCATTGTAATTTTTATTTATTTTTAAAATAAATTTTGGCCTCATCCCACAACTGATCCATATCGCTTAAAGACATGTCATCAATCTGCTTGCCTTGCTGAGCAGCCTGCATTTCAATATAGGCAAAGCGCTTGCGGAATTTATCCACAGTTCCAAGCAAAGCTGTTTCGCTGGGCACGCCGATTTTACGTCCGATATTGACCAGTGAAAATAGGCAATCGCCAAATTCCTCCATCATTTCATCGGAATTTTGATTTTCAAGTGCTTGTTTAAACTCAGCTAATTCTTCTTCTAATTTTGCATATGCACCCGCCGTATCTGGAAAATCAAAGCCGATTTGTGCGGCATTTTTTTGTACACTTTCTGCCTGCTGCAAAGCTGGCCCATGTTTAATCTGATCCAGCCGCGACACCGACTTGCCTTGCCTTTCCTGCTGTTTAATCTGTTGCCACAAAGCTGCCACATCAGCCTCGCTTAACTGCCCGTACTGCGCCGCCTGAAAGACATGCGGATGGCGCCGAACCAGTTTGCTGCAAATTGCCTGCACCACATCATTAAAATCGAAAGCGCCCTGCTCACTGTACATTTGTGACTGAAATACCACCTGCAGCAGCAAGTCCCCCAGCTCATCGCGCACGTCATCCGTCAGTCCGCTGCGCACAGCCGCTTCTACTTCATAGGCTTCCTCTATTGCATAACGGGTTAAGGACTGAGGTGTCTGCGCTTGGTCCCACGGGCACTTTTCACGCAATTCACGCATAATATTCAACAGCTGTTCCATGCAGGTCTCTCATTGTATTTGATCAGTTTTGCGCAGTATTTACGCGCCAGTACATTTTTTCAGCACAAGAGTTGCTATGCTTGAAGGCTCACATGGAAAAAATGACAGGGAGAAGCATAGCATGCCCAGCATCTTCATTAGCGGCGCAGCGCAAGGCATCGGCGCAGCATCAGCCAAATTATTTTACAGCCAGGGCTATAAAGTCGGCA
>JASLHF010000037.1 GCA_030152275.1 Acinetobacter sp.
AATGGTAAAGCTGAAAAAGTGTATGTCTGTTACAACATGGAAAGTTTAGATGCATTCTTTATCGATTCATCGACGAAGCAGCCTGATCTATATCATGTCAATGTTCAGCTTTCATTTGGCATAGACGGGGAAATTGAAGAAGATATTTCCTGTGGTGATGTGTTTTATAAAAAGAGTGGCATCATTGCCAAAGAAAACGCACAGACAGGTGAATTCAGCTATTCAGTCAAGTAAATCAATTGTTACGAATCATGTTTGAATTTGAAAGTCAAAGTAAATAGAGCATTTTAAACGAAGAAAACTTAATTTTTTAAGTCAGAGATGACTAGCTCAAAACTTGCTTTCACAGTAGAATATGCGCTCTCTTCAAGTCACATTGCGGAAGGTTGTCTAGACCTGCCCGTGGATCCAAAAACAGCATGTTTATCGTTGCCGGTGCACCTGCACACTCTTCTTTTAAGCAAACACAACTATTAGCACGCCTTGCGTCAATCAGTTCTGTTCAATCAATAGAAAGCCAATGGGTTTACCTTTTCGACCAAGCGCTCAACGAGCAACAACAGCAATCTGCTTTACAGCTTTTAAACGATGGCGCATCGTTTGAAGTTCGTCAGGCTGCAAGTGACGAAGTCCAAATTTTAGTGACACCTCGTGTTGGTACAATTTCGCCGTGGTCATCAAAGGCAACTGATATTTTTGCCAACTGTAATACACCTGTACACCGCCTAGAACGCGGTGTTTTGTTTACTTTAAAGGGTATTTCTGAAGTATCAAATGAAGTTAAACAAGTCTTACATGACCGTATGACAGAAAGTGTATTTAATGCGATTGAAGATGCTGCGGCACTTTTCTCTGAAACTGAACCAAAACCGTTAAACTCAATTGATATTTTGGGTCAAGGTAAAGATGCATTGGTTAAAGCCAACTCTGAATTTGGTTTTGCGCTTTCTGATGAAGAAATCGATTATTTAACCGATGCTTTCACAAAAATGGGCCGCAACCCGCATGACATCGAATTGATGATGTTTGCCCAAGCGAACTCTGAGCATTGCCGTCATAAAATCTTCGGTTCTGAATGGACAATTGATGGTGAAAAACAACCATTGTCATTGTTCCAAATGATTAAAAACACCTATAAAGAATCTCCTACGGACGTTTTGTCTGCATATAAAGACAACGCTTCAGTGATTGTGGGTTTTGACACACAGCGCTTCTATCCAAAACAAGACGCTGAAACAGGTCACCACGTTTATAAATACAAGAGCCAAGCTGCTCACATCTTGATGAAGGTGGAAACACATAACCATCCAACAGCGATTGCACCATTTGCAGGTGCGGCGACAGGTTCAGGCGGTGAAATCCGTGATGAAGGCGCAACAGGCCGTGGCGGTAAACCTAAAGCGGGTTTAACCGGTTTCACAGTGTCTAACTTGAACATTCCGGGCTTTGAACAGCCTTGGGAAGAAAACTACGGCAAACCATCTCGTATGGCATCTCCGCTTCAAATTATGATTGAAGGCCCATTGGGTGGTGCAGCGTTTAACAATGAATTTGGCCGTCCTGCATTAAACGGTTACTTCCGTACATTTGAGCAAAATGTAAATGGCGATGTAAAAGGCTTCCATAAGCCAATTATGATTGCCGGCGGTTACGGCAACATCCGTCCTGACCATGTTGAAAAAGATGCGATTCAACCGGGTGACTTGCTGATCGTACTTGGTGGCCCAGCAATGCTGATTGGTTTAGGTGGCGGTGCAGCATCTTCTGTAGATAGCGGTAAACTCGGTGAAAATCTAGATTTTGCTTCTGTACAACGTGAAAACCCAGAAATGGAACGCCGTTGCCAAGAAGTGATTGATGCGTGCTGGCGCATGGAAGAAAATAACCCAATCGTATCTGTACATGATGTGGGTGCGGGTGGTATTTCCAATGCAATGCCTGAGCTGGTGAATGATCACGAGCTTGGTGCAATTCTTGATCTTCGTAAAATTCCATCGCTAGAAAAAGGCATGTCTCCAATGGAGATTTGGTCAAACGAAGCGCAAGAACGTTATGTATTGGCCATTCGCCCAAGCTCTTTAGAACTCTTTGAATCGCTTTGTGCACGTGAACGCTGTCCGTTTGCAGTGTTAGGTGAAGCGACTGAAGCACGTCACTTAACCGTTGAAGATCCACTGTTTGACAACAAAGCTGTGGATATGCCAATGCAAGTGATGCTTGGCGGCACACCGCGCATGAGCCGTTCATATGAAACGATTGAACGTAAAGGCGATGACTTCACTGCTGCAAAAGTAACGGATCTGAAAGATGCGATTTACCGCGTGTTGAAGAACCCAACAGTTGCATCTAAATCATTCCTCATCACCATTGGTGACCGTTCAATTACCGGTATGGTTGCACGTGATCAGTTTGTAGGCCGTTGGCAGGTTCCTGTAGCGGATGCTGCAGTGACTACAACCAGTCTTGTGGGTTACACAGGTGAGGCGATGGCAATGGGTGAACGTCCGCCAGTTGCATTGTTAAATCCTGCTGCATCAGCACGTTTATCAGTTGCTGAATCGATTTCAAACATCATGTCTGCAAAAATCGACCAGATCAGTGACATTAAATTGTCTGCAAACTGGATGGCGGCTGCAGGTCAAAAAGGTGAAGACCAAGCACTATTCGAAGGCGTAAAAGCCATCGGTATGGAAATGTGTCCTGCCTTAGGTATCGCAATTCCAGTCGGTAAAGACTCATTGTCTATGCGTACCACTTGGAATGACGAAGGTGAAGATAAATCTGTAACTTCTCCAATGTCAGGCGTGATTACAGCATTTGCCCCAGTGACCGATGTACGTAAAACATTGACACCTGAACTTAAAAATGAAGATTCAGTACTTGTTCGTATTGATCTTTCAAAAGGTCAATTCCGTCTAGGCGGTTCGATCCTTGCTCAAGTGTATAAAGCAATCGGTTCGGTTACTCCAGATGTAGACAGCTTCGATGACTTCAAAGCATTCTTTGCATTGGTACAAGACTGGAACAACCGCGGCTTGATCAAAGCGTATCACGACATCGGTGATGGTGGCTTAGTGGCGACAGTTGCAGAAATGATGTTCGCTTCACGTTTAGGCGTAGCACTTGAAGATCAATCAACTGAAAGCCTATTTGCAGAAGAAATTGGTGCAGTATTGCAAATTTCGCAAGAGGATTGGGCAGCGCTTGAAGCAGAAGTTGCAGCATCGAGCCTTCAAGATGCAATTGCAGTGGTTGGTACTGTAAACGATACAGATACCTTAACTGTGAATGGTTTGAACTTAGACCGTGCTGACTTACAGCAAGCATGGACTGAAGTGTCACATCAAATCCAACGTTTACGTGACAACGTAGAAACTGCAGATCAAGAATATGCGTTAATTGCAGACAAATCACATGCCGGTTTAATTGCAAAACCAACATTTGATTTGAACGAGCCAATCGAAGCACCGTACATCAACGAACGCCGTCCAAACATGGTGATTCTGCGTGAACAAGGTGTAAACGGTCATGTAGAAATGGCTGCTGCATTTGACAAAGTGGGCTTCAATACGGTTGACGTACACATGAGTGACTTGCTTGCTGGCCGTATCAGCCTAGATGACTTTGAAGGTCTGGTTGCTTGTGGTGGTTTCTCTTACGGTGACGTATTAGGCGCAGGTGGTGGTTGGGCAAAATCAGTATTGTTTAACCCGAAACTTCGCGACCAATTTGAGAAATTCTTCAACCGTGACGAAACCTTCTCTCTTGGTATTTGTAACGGCTGTCAAATGTTGTCACAGCTTGCACCGCTTATTCCGGGTGCAGAAGCTTGGCCGCGTTTCCACCGCAACACATCTGAAATGTTTGAAGCACGTGCAGTGAACGTTCGTGTTGAAAAATCAAACTCTGTATTGTTAGAAGGTATGGAAGGTTCGATTCTTCCAATCGCAGTAGCGCATGGTGAAGGTCGTGTGGTTGCAAGTGCAGAAAATATTGCGGCATTGAATGCAGGTGATCAAGTGATCTTACGTTATGTAGATAGCCAAGGTAACCCAACTCAGCATTACCCATTGAACCCGAACGGTTCGCCAGAAGCGATTTCTGGTGTAACTTCTAAAGATGGTCGTGCAACGATTATGATGCCACACCCTGAACGTAACTTCCGTGCAGTTCAGCATTCTTGGAAACCTGAAGATTGGGATCAAGATGGTGCTTGGTTACGTATGTTCCGTAATGCACGTAAATTTATTGGTTAATCTGAGATAGATGAATGTTGAAAAGAGCCACCTTCGGGTGGCTTTTTTTATAGTAAAAATTTACCAAAAGATATATTAATTATTGTGAATGCTTGTTTTTACACATATAATCGCTTTCGAATTTTGAACCACCTGCGGGTGGTTTTTTGTTGGTTTTTAAATTTTATTTCTCCCACTGAACTTGGTTTAGATTTTGCTTTTATATTTGTGGAAACATGTTAGTGTGTAATTTATGCACAATAATTATGCAAGATAAAAGAAAGATGGATAACTAAACGAGTTCAGTATCAACACTCATGATGAGGTGATGACATGATTAAAACAGTAGATTATTCGGTTGTTGATAAGTCTGCGGTGCGTAAAAAGGGCTGGAAGCTTTTTGGTGCAGTTGTGTGTTTACAGTTAGTGTTTTTAGTTTTTGGTTATGTGTTGCAGATGTAATATTTAAATAATTGAAACCGCCGTGAGGCGGTTTTTTTGTTTTGATAATTGGCATGCTTTTACTTTGGACAGGGGAGATTAACAAAAATACTTTGCTAGGCTGATGGAGGCGTCTTGTCCTGCAGTTTTGCGAGTGAAATCCATATCACTATCGCCATATTCGGCAATTATATTCACGTTATTAACGTGTAGATGATTTTTACTTTTCACGGGCGAAAAGTAACAAAAGCCCTTTGTTAGACTGATGTGACATCCTTGCCCTACAGTCTGACAGGCGACATCCATGTCGCTAGTCATGTGATTGGATTTAGTCTTTGAAAATCTTTTCGTAAAAATAAACAAAATCATCACTTACCTCATAGTCATAAAGCGACGAATTTTGAGCTTCTTCACACCATGATCCATCTGGTAATTTTTGAATAAATTCAAAACTTATAAGATCCATATTGGGTAATGGGATACTAATGATTTTTTCGCTGGAATTTATATCCAAACGAGCGTGTAAATCTTCAATGAGTGAAATTAGATAACTGCTTAATTTAGTAATGATGTAGGTATATTTATCGAATTCTTGTTTTGAAATATCTAGATTTTTGAACAAAATGGCAACTCGACCTATCATTCTTGCCTGTCTTTCTAAATAGGTTTGATCAAGGATGCCTAGAATTTCCAAACCGAGTTCAGTATTGTTTTTATCTTGAAAGAATTTTTCAATGAATCCTTGATTAATGTTCTCTGCTTCTTGAATAAAAGCTAAAAGCTGCTTCTGTTCTTTGATAGTTCGAAATTGTGTATAAGCTTGAATTGAGCTGCTAATAAGCGATGCAAATGGAATGGACTTAACAGCATCTTCCAAAAAAGTATTAGCGGTTTTAAAGAGGATTTCATCTGCAAGATTTTCAGCTGAGGTTAAAACTAAATCTGTTTTTGAATTTTTATTAGACATCGTACTAACCACTTCATATTATTATTTTTATATTAATGAACTACATCTTAAATAGAAATGCTCAAACTTATTTATTACGTCCCAGAATCACATCTTGAATCCACCAAACTTGCTGTATTTGAAGCAGGAGCAGGTGGCATTGGTAACTATGAACACTGTGCATGGCAAGTTTTAGGAACAGGACAATTTAAACCAGTAAAAGGTGCGAATCCGTTTATTGGAGCATTAGATACCTTGGAAAGTATTCCTGAATGGCGGGTGGAAACGATTGTTTCTGAAGATCAAGCAAGTGTTGTAGCAAGGGCATTAAAAGCCAGTCATCCTTATGAAGAGCCCGCATTTGAGTTTATTCAAATGGTGGATGTTCTGTATTAAAACTTAGATTTGCATTTGAAGTGCAACACCATGTTGTTGCCATAATACCTGACTTGGGCTTCTAAATCCGAGTCTTTTTCTTGGGCGATGATTCAACCGCTGAGTGATTTCTGAAATATAAGCATCTGTATACTTATTCAA
>JASLHF010000114.1 GCA_030152275.1 Acinetobacter sp.
CGGTAAATTGCATTCTCTTTCAATGGAATGATATTAGGCTGAAAATTTGGATTTAATGCTTTTAAATACAATGTTTTATATTCTCTAACCAAAGCTTTAAATGTTGCTTCATCATCTTGAATAACAATAATCATTTCACCAGTTTGGACATATTCAAGAGGTACATCAGGATCAATACAGATAAAGTCCCCATCATTAAATTCAGGAGAGTTACTTATTCCTTGAGTAATAAGATAAAAACTATTTTTCCCAGTCTCTGGGGGAGCGGGTAGCCATTGTTCAATTTCATGAGGTGAAATAGAACGTACATTTGTCATTGAACCGCATTGAACATAAGTCAAAACTGGAAGCATCCTTGTTACTGGTCTATAGTCAGTTAAAGTATCAGATGTATCTGATTTACCATACATTATATAGTCTATTGTTGTATTTAAAGTTGGGGCCATAACACTAAGATGTTCTAGCTTAGGGATATTAACATCTTTCTCCCAGTGAACTACAGCAGCATCGGAAATACCTAAAATCTTTGCAAGGTCTTTCTGAGTTAATTTTTTCTCTTTTCTCAGTTTTCTGATACGCAGACCGATAGTTTCCATGATTTAAGCCTAAAGTTTAAAACTAATTTATCTTAGCTCTTGACGTCATAATTTAACTTGTATTAAATAAACTAAGTTAAATTAGTTTTTAGGTGCAACATGACACGGCAAGAGGCTGCAAAACTTTTGAATTGTTCATTGGCTGGCTTAGCAGTAAAGCTTGGCTTATCAACTGCTGCTATTGCTCAATGGGGTGATGATACTGATATTCCTCCATTGAGAGAGTATCAAGTAAGAGGAATAGCAGCTGGACGACAACCAATTTTAAAATCAAAAGCTAAAACGAATTTAGCCCAAAAGAATGCTTAAAAAAATGAATGAATTGGGAGATTTTAAACATGTTTTTATCATTAGCTGAACGTAGAGAAAAAACGGTTTTGCCGCTTGAGCAAGCTTTAAAGGCGGCAGTGTACAACTCTGGAAATGATTTTTTATTAGCGCAAATTGCTGAAAAGAATTGTTGGAGCATTAATACATTGCGAAGCGCAATAAATCCGACGACTCCAACACATAAAGCAAATATCTATCACTTTGAAGCGGTCTTGGCAGAAACAAAGGACCCTCGTTTGATGGACAGCATTTGTGCAATTCATGGCAATGCTGGATGGTTTGATTTGCCGCAAGTCAACGGCTTAAAAGATTCTGACTTTATGGCTCAGATCGGGGTATTGGCCCGTGAACAAGGGGATTTGTCTCAATCAGTAGCCAATGCAATTTCAGACAAAATTATCACTAAGGATGAGGCTGCAATCATTCAAAAAGATGTTTTAAGTCTTGTTCGTGCAACCATGAATTTATACGCAATGGTTGAGGCTTATCAGGAGCAAACAGATGGCTCTTAGTTTTGATCAAGTTAGAGACGCGGCTCAAAACCGTTGGAAAGAACTCATTTTCCCAGCATTTGCAATACAGGTTCCAGCCAAGAAAAACCAACATGGACCCTGTCCGATTTGTGGTGGAAAAGATCGTTTCCGTTGTGATGATAAACAAGGGAAGGGTACTTGGTTTTGCAATAATTGTAGAGCGGGTGATGGTTTTGCATTAATTGAGAAATCAAGAAATATGGATTACTCGGCTGTTTTACAGGAAGTTGGCGCGGTGCTTGGAATATCAAAAGATACCAAGGTTACAGATCAGGATCGTGAACGCTGGAGAAAGAAAGCTGAAGCTGATCGCATACAAGCCGAACAAGATGAATTAAGGGAGAATGAACGTGCTGCAACACGTGCGGCAAGAGAATGGTCATGGCGGAGTTTTGACCGTGACTGTCCATATTTAGAGCGAAAACAGGTCAAGAATTATGGTGGTCGAATTAATGGGAATGGTCATTTTGTTACAGCCTTATCTGATGTAGACGGGAAAATCTGGAATACCCAAACGATACGCCCTGATGGTTCAAAGGCTTATTTACCCGGCGGCCGTATCAATTGGTGCTTTTTCATGATCGGTGAAATCACGGCACCTGATCAGATTGTTTGTGTGGTTGAGGGATATGCAACAGGTGCAAGCATTCATGAAGCAACTGGCTATACGTGTGCTATTGCATACCAGTCTAGCAATGTGGACAAAGTGGGTATTGTGCTCAGATCAAAGTATCCAGATATTCGGCTTGTTTATTGCGCTGATGATGACAGTCATTCAACGCCACCAGATGCGGGCTTAAAAGCCGCGAACAAAGCTGTGGCTGCTACAGGCGGGATTGTGATTCTGCCAGAATTTAGTCAAGTGGGATAAATATGATTCAAGATAGTAAAACAGAGCAGCCGCAAGCATCATTAAAGCCACCATCAGATTTTAACGATCTGCATGTTTTAGCAGGGCTTAGCGAAGTTCGTCGGCAGATCGCGGGGAAAATTGAATCTTCGGGTTTTGCTTTGCCTCCACCCCGCACCCCTCCTGTTTTAGCCGACCAGTTTTTGGGTCAAGTGGTCGAAAATGGTGCAAATATTGATCATTTTTCACCGCAAACAGGGCTAGATCATTCTGATTTTGTTTTAGATTTTGCACCACCTATGAATGCAGATTTTGAAACTGGTGAGCAGACAGTAACGGGGAGTGAAGAGGATTTTAGGGTTCTAGACCCAAATAGCCCTGCTGCAAAACTGAAGAATGCATTAGATCGTTATGCGGTGATTGCATGTAGTAATGATGCATTTGATTTAAAGACTAAACATAAGTTTAAAATTTCATCACTCAAACATACCTTGAGCAATATATATAAGAACTGGTATTGCCATGAAGATCGCAAAACGATTGAGAAAGAAGAGGTAGAGCAGATGCTTGTTGAAAGTGCAGGAGATATTGCGCCAGCAATGAGTAAAAATTGTATTTTGCTAAAAGGTGAAACTTTTATTTATGACAAGTCATTAAATAGGGTTGTGTCTTGGTCGGCTTCACAGTTGATGTATCCGCATGAATATAAGAAGTGGATTGAAAGTCCTACACGGAGCGAGATTGATTATGAAAAATTAATCTTTGATCCGACACGGAAAATTGATATTGATCCAAACTATATCAATACGTTTGAAGGTTATGGCGTTAAGCAACTTTTGGATGATCAAGATATGCCTTTGGATCGGATTTCATTATATAGGCGTTGTGGTGGGATTTTAAAAATGACTTGGTGCTTATGCAATGGAGATATGGAAATTCAAAAATGGTTGCTCCAGTGGCTTGCATACCCGCTACAGAATGAAGGCCAAAAAGCGCATAGTGCTGTACTGATGGCAAGTCATATCCAAGGATCAGGAAAGACAACCTTGTTTGAAAAAGTAATGGGTGGTATTTATGGAAAATATCATCGCGTCATTACTTCACAAGAATTGGAAAGCCCCCAATTCAATGGATGGCTGAATAATGCTGCTTTCATTTTTGGTGAGGAAATTGCCACGAATGCGACTAAGTACAACGTTACGCCTTACCTAAATGCCTTAATTACTGCAAAAAGCGTAACCATCAATGAGAAGCAGCGACCGCAGAAACAAGTACCTGCGTATTTCAATATGGCTTTTGCATCTAATGAAAATATTCCATTCCCGTTGCACGGGGAAGCTCGTCGTTGGTTTGTTATTGCACCAGAAAATAAATTGGATGAAGCTCTTAGTGAGCAGGTCTATGCAGAAATTGCAGCAGAAGGTCTGGATGCTTTTTATACATTCTTGCTCAATTTTCCGCTTGAAGGTTTCAAGCATGACAAGCCGCCTTTAACGGAAGCGAAGCAAGCTTTGATGAATGCAAGTAAAATGTCTATAGAGGTATTTATTGATGAGTGGCTGGCGGGAGAAACAAAATACAAGTGTGTAAGTTGCAAGGCTAAGCAGCTCTATGATGCTTATAAAGAATGGGCATCATCAACACTGGAGCATAAATATTCATATCGAAAATTTACGGAGGATTTAAAGAAAATTTCAGGTGTTGAGCTACTTGAAAAACAGAAATGGCGGTACATGCGAGAAGAGGGGCAATCATTAATAGTTAAAATTTCTGAAGTTCCAGAAGGGCGCGCAGCTACTGATTGGTATGGTGAGTGTGTAGACGAATTTGAGAAAGGTGTTCCAAATGTTATTGACAAGTAGAGCCTTCAATCATAAGATTTGCCTTGTAAAAGCAATGACTTATAGTTCGTTGCAGGTGAATGAGGGGAACGTTAAAAATCCTTGTTCACTCGTTCGTTCACCTAGTAAGCTTATGAATTTTAAAGCTATAACAATAAAAGGTGAACGATGGAATAACTTTCCTCGCGCATACGTGGGAAATTATTTTCTATTCCTTCTTACCTTCGTTCAATCCCTATTAAGATTACTGCTGATTATTTTTTTTAATTTCTTACGCGCGTGTATTTTTTTATTCACTTGTTCACTTTTAATTAAATTAATTTTTAAAACAATAGCTTACAAGGTGAAAGAGATTAAAATTACATTCACCCTTCATTCACTTGTTCACCTGAAGGGCTAACCAATGGAAAAATTAATACGGTTATTAAATCCAAAAACTGTGAATTATGAAGCAATTAGAGTTGATAATGCATCTGCTGAAATGACAGCTCAAGATGTAATACTTGCTATGAGTTTTGCCAAGTTGACACCATTTCAAGAGAATTTGATCAAACTGAAATGCTTTGATGCAAACAGCTTAGAGAATATCAATCTGTTTTCTAAATTGCTTGTAAGTAAATACCAAGGGTTATTTGCTGCTGAAAAACTTGATTATGATCATCATCAGACTGCGGTTTATGTGGCATTGATGGAGTTTTGCAAAGTAACTGGAGATTACACGCCCTCATGCCGAAACCGTGCTGTCTTGGCTGGCGTTGAATATCGTGTGGTGCATCGTTATTTGGGCAAGGTGATAACTATGGTTTTAGAAGATTTTGAAAAGGAGTTTGCAATTGCTGAAGAGAAGGTCTTTTTTCAGCTTTATAAAACTAATTAAAATTAGTTATTGACTCTGGAACAAATTTAAGTTAGTTTTTCCCATAATGAATAAGTGTATGTTTTAACGTTTCCCTCTGAGTCTTCGGACTCTTTTTAAGGGGCTGTATGTCGGAAAGCATACAGCCCTATTTTTTTGGAGGTTGTTTTATGGACAGAGGTGAAGTCTGGAAAAAACATGAAGCAGACATAGATAAGGCAGAACGAGTCAAGGACCGAGCAAACAAGAAAGGATTTAAGGACAAAGTCTGGAAAGCAGCTGCAACTGAATATCTAAACGAATGTCGAGTCTGTGAAGAGTGTAGCCGACGAGGTTATGTATCTATTGCATTAGCAGTGACCCACAAAATTAACCCGATTTCTGATCGGGTTTTATTTTGGGATAAGCGCAATTGGTTCGCTGTATGTGGCCCTTGTCATGCTCGGTTAACAAAGAATGTGCCGATTGCAGTGCTGGAGCCTATCGGAGCCAAAGCGGATTTATATGTTGTAGAGGATTGATGATGGGTATTGAGTTGATCCAATTGGGTGATCCAGTTGTTTATCGTGATGAGATCGAAGGACTAGACGATATCGGTGTTGTCACGAACTCATGTTTGGATAATTTCAAAGTACTTTGGAATGATGAGATGAAATCAAAAGCAGAAAATCCTGAGCAATTACGCCCGGCACGAGCTGATGAGATCGTTGCTCAAAGCAGACAGGTGAATACAAATGCGATTACCTAAATTAAATGGTTCAAGCTTGCCGACATTGAAAAGCAATCAGCCGACATTGCCAGCACCAGAAAAGAACTATGGCAAAGGTCGTGGTGGTCGCCAGTGGCGACGAATCAAGCAGCAGGTCCATGAGCGTGATCAGTGGACCTGTTGTGGTTGTGGTCGGATAACTATGGACCTTGAATGTGACCACATTGTGAACAAAGCTCAAGGCGGTTCAGATGATCTGG
>JASLHF010000132.1 GCA_030152275.1 Acinetobacter sp.
AGCAAATTTATATTGGTTGATTCGCGTGCTGAGGCTGAAGAAATTGTGACTGCAAATAAGGCTATGTTCAAAACACAGAAGCAAAGTCATGACTAACCTATCTCCCACTGAAATCGATTTATTAGAAGAATTCGTGGAAGAACTGGCACCGCGTCATATTTCTCAAATTGAGTTCACAACAACATTGCTATCGGAACTCGTAAAAGTGCTTTATCACATTTGTGTTGAAAAATTAGTTGCTGCAGATGAATTGCCTGCGGCGGTGAAACGAAGTTTGAAGGAGGTGTCTTAAATGAGAGCAACTGCTAGAAACAATGAAGTGAATGACCAGATTGATACATCGATGATGTTAATCCTTCGCTACAAACGTCCAGTTGTAGCTTTAAAAGACATTGTTAATGATTATATGCCCCATATAGATTTGCCTGCAGCCAAGCAACGTGCGGCTAAATGCAAACTACCTTTCCCGGCATTCAAAACTGATGGGAATAAGTCTGAGTATTTTGTTAAATTATCCGATGTTGCCGTTTGGCTTGATTCGCTGCAGGCAGAATCACAGAAGAATTGGAGTGAGGTGAATTAATTCGCCTCATTTTTACGCCTTTTTTACGCCTTACGCCATGTTATTTTTACTATCTCATTGTTTATTAATGTTTTTATTTAAACATCCATCCCACCCGCCATCGGCGCGACCCAAAGTTTTCGGCTTAGAGGTTTATCAAATAATTGCTCAATTACAATATGCTGCGACATGCTAGATTATCCAATAGAAAACTGACTGCTTAGGTGTTCTAGATGTACATTTAAAATACTCTTGACACTGAACTTCCGCTGAATGATAAGCAGATGCAATCTATAGTCCAACACTCTTAAGAAAACCGCTGCAACTTGGATATGATTCCCGCCCGATAGCCAGATGCTGGATATTTCAAAAGTGTTCTAAAATATAAGGACAGCAAGTCTAAAACTTTCCTGGGAAAAACTCTAGTACAGCCTTTCATCCCTCACAGATTTTTTAAAGCTTAGATTTTCATTGTGGACACATGTATTTTTTCACGCCACCTATATCAAATAAAGGCTAATTTTTTTCATACACATTTTCACAAGACTACAGTTTCTTAATTTGGACAAAAGTATTCCGCCTTTAATTAAATTTTATATTTTATAATTATCTCTAAAATATTAATTTTAAACAAAATTAATAATAACTAGCTACTGGATTCGCAATATAAAAATCAAACAGAATCAATAAAAAACCAGAGCTAAGCTCCGGTTTTTAAAATTTTATATTTCTGCATATTACAACTTTAGCGATGCGTATGAATAGACATCACAATCCCCATACCCGCAAGCATAGAAATAACAGCAGTACCGCCATAACTCATCAATGGAAGCGGGTCACCGGTCACAGGTAAAATGCCGCTAACCATGCCGGAATTTAAAAATACAAAGAAAAAGAATGTCAGTCCTGTTGCGCCAGCATATAAACGGCCAAAGTTGTGAAAACTATTCATACCGATCATCAGACAGCGGATAATAATAGCTGCAAATAGACTAAACAGCAGAAATACACCCAAGAACCCAAATTCTTCGGCATAAGTCGACATAATGAAGTCAGTATGATGTTCTGGCAAATATCCTAAATGCGACTGCGTGCCTTCTGTAAATCCTTTGCCTGTCAGGCCGCCAGAGCCAATCGCAATTTTAGACTGAATAATGTTCCAGCCTGCACCCAAAGCATCAGATTCAGGATCAAATAAAGTCAAAATGCGCTTCTTTTGATATTCCTGTAAAAAGAACATCCACAACAAAGGCGCGGCAACCGCAAATGCAGCCACAGCAGCTGCAATTAGGCGCCAAGACATTCCGCTTAAAAACAGCACAAATATGCCGGGAATAATCAAACCAATGTTCAAGTCTGGCTGCAATGCGACCAGCACAAACGGCACCATCATAATGCCCAGCGCCACGATAATATGCACAAATTTAGGCGGAAAAGCCCGATTTGAAAAATACCATGCCATCATCAGCGGCATCGCAAATTTCATTACTTCACTCGGCTGCATGCTGCCAATACCGGGCAATGTAATCCAGCGTTTTGCGCCCAGCCGGGTTTCACCAATTGCAAGCACCAGCAGCAGCATAAAAATACCAAACACATAAAAGTATGGACTGACAGCATGATAAACTTTTGGCGGTACTTGAGCGCACAAAAACATAATGATAAAACCTGCACCAAAACTGGTGGCCTGACGCAGCACCATACCAGAATCGCCTGCAGTCGCGCTATAAACCACCATAAGGCCCAAGATCGCATTTAAAATCAGAAAACTCAGCAGCCAAGGATCTAAATGCAGTTTGGTCCAGCGTGAAGCATCGTGTTTTATGCTAAGGCCATCCCGTGCGGATTGACGTAAAAAACGATACTGCTGTGAAGGAATCATTTGCGTTGCGCGCTAAAAAAACAAAGTGGGGAAATTATAAGTGAAAGCTGCGCTGAAAGTTTAGCGCAGCTAAAATTAATCGAAATAAATTTATCCGAACGTGCTTTATTGTGAGGCCAAAATCATTTTTGCCAGCGCCAAATCATCTGGGTAAGTAATTTTAATATTGTCTGAACGTCCCTGCACCAGCTGCACCGCATGCCCGGCATATTCCAGCGCACTGGCTTCATCGGTAATATGAATACCCTCGCGCAATGCCTGCTCAATCGCTTTTTTTAACACGCCCAGCTGTGCCATTTGCGGCGTTTGCGCCTGCCATAATTTTTGCCGGTCAACAGTCCGATCTATGGCACTTCCATTTTCAGACAATTTCAATGTGTCACGTACCGGTATCGCTAAAATTGCGCTCTGGCCGCTTTCCACCGCTGTATCAGTCAAATCCAGCAAATTTTCGACAGCAACACAAGGACGGGCTGCATCATGCACCAACACCCAGTCTTGTTCAGATGCAAATTCAGACAAATAATTTAAAGCATTTAGCACAGAATGCACGCGCTCCTGCCCGCCTAAACAGAAATGCGCTTTGTCTGACTGTTCAAAACTAAGAGTTTTAGCTACAGTATCCTGCGCGCCAATGGCCAGCACATAACCAGCCAAAGGCAAAGCAGTCAGCCTTGAAACGGTATGTTCCAAGACTGTTTTCTGTTTTATGCTTTGGTATTGCTTCAGTTCGGACTTTGAAAATCTGCTTCCAGATCCCGCTGCTGGTATGACAGCCCACAAGTTAAGGTTCTGGTGGCGCTTCAGCTGGTTCTTCATTGGTGCGTAAATCCGCTTTTGAATTCGGGTCGATATAAATCGGTTTATATTGTGTACTGATTGTGCTCATTTGCACAAAAGTTTCATGAGGCTTGATTAAGCCTAAATCCAAACGCGCATGCTCTTCAATGGCTTCAACACCATTTTTCAAGTCATACACTTCCGCCGCCAGTACGCGGTTGCGTTCTTTTAATTCTTCATTCAGTTCAATCTGCTGCTGAACTTTTTGCGCCAGTTTTTGGTGATCTTTATGACCGCCTTCACCAAACCAATATAAATATTGAAACCCTGCGATCAATAAGATCGCAAGGCCCAACAATGCTTTACTCGCTTTGGAGTCAAATACATTTAACATAGAGAGCATGATCTGCTTAGTTCAAACCTTTGAACTCAGCTTTACCGCGATATGCAGCTTTAGTCAATTCTTCAATGCGAAGCAATTGGTTATATTTTGCAACACGGTCAGAACGGCAAAGTGAACCAGTTTTGATTTGGCCAGCTGCTGTACCTACTGCAAGATCCGCAATTGTAGAATCTTCAGTTTCACCTGAACGGTGTGAAATCACAGTCGTGTAACCATTAGCTTTAGCCAGGTAGATTGCATCTAAAGTTTCAGTCAATGTACCGATTTGGTTGTACTTGATCAGAATAGAATTACCCACTTTTTCATTGATGCCGCGTTGAAGAATCTTAGGATTCGTAACGAATAGGTCATCACCAACCAATTGGATTTTGTCGCCAAGAATAGAAGTCAGGTAAGACCAGCCTTCCCAATCTGACTCGTCCAAACCATCTTCAATTGAGATAATTGGATATTGGTTTGCAAGGCCTGCAAGGTAGTCAGCAAATTGGTTGCTTGTAAACGCTTTGTTGCCTTCACCTGCAAGGATGTATTGACCATCTTTGTAGAATTCTGAAGATGCGCAGTCAAGTGCAAGCATGATGTCAGAACCCGCTTTGTAGCCAGTCTGCTCAATTGCAGAAAGAATCACAGTGATTGCTTCTTCGTTTGAACGTAAGTTCGGAGCAAAACCGCCTTCATCACCTACAGCAGTATTTAAACCTTGTTTCTTTAAAACTGATTTTAAAGAATGGAAAATTTCTGCACCCGCACGAAGCGCTTCAGAGAATGAAGTGAAACCTACTGGTTCAATCATGAATTCTTGAATATCAACAGTGTTGTCTGCGTGAGCGCCACCGTTCAAGATGTTCATCATTGGAACAGGCATTGTTAAAATGCTGTTGTTGCGAAGGTCTGCGATGTATTGGAAAAGAGGAATTTTCTTTTCATCAGCAGCAGCGCGCGCAGCAGCAAGAGAAACCGCTAAAGTTGCGTTAGCGCCTAATTTTTCTTTGTTTTCAGTATCGTCCAGCGCGATCATTGTGTTATCAATGTCTTTTTGTTCGAATACTGATTTACCTAACAATGCATCACGGATTTGTGTGTTTACGTTGTTTACAGCAGTTTTAACGCCTTTACCTAAGTAACGTGATTTGTCGCCGTCACGAAGTTCTAAAGCTTCACGAGAACCAGTTGAAGCACCAGATGGTGCACATGCACGGCCTACAACGCCAGAGGCTAAGATTACGTCTGCTTCGATGGTAGGGTTACCACGAGAGTCCAAAATTTCACGTGCACGAATGTCAACGATTTGGCTCATGAACAATTCCTCAGTTGATTAATAAAAATGATGCGTCAAAAGAGACGCATCAATGTGTATCGAATTAATGTGTATCTAACTTTGAAAAACCTTTAACCAAGGTATCCAATTCTTTCAATTGCGCTAAAAATGGCTCTAATTGAGACATACGAAGTGCGCAAGGCCCATCACATTTGGCTTTTTCTGGATCTGGATGTGCTTCTAAGAACAAACCTGCTAAACCAGTTGCCATACCTGCACGGGCAAGCGTAGTGATCTGTGCGCGGCGACCGCCTGCAGAATCAGAGCGTCCGCCCGGAGTTTGCAGTGCATGGGTCACATCAAAGAACACAGGAACATTCATGTCTTTCATGATGTCAAAGCCCAGCATGTCTACAACCAAGTTATTGTAGCCAAACGCTGAACCGCGTTCACACAAAATCAATTTGTCATTCCCTACCTCTAAACACTTATGCAAAATATGGCGCATTTCGTGCGGTGCAAGGAACTGTGCTTTTTTGATGTTGATGATGGCATCAGTTTTTGCCATCGCTTCCACCAAATCAGTCTGACGGCTTAAAAATGCGGGAAGCTGGATAATATCCGCCACTTCTGCAACAGGCGCGGCCTGATACGGCTCATGCACATCGGTAATGATCGGCACATTGAAATGTTTTTTAATGTCAGCTAACCACTCGATGCCTTTTTCCAAGCCTGGGCCACGGAACGAGTTCAAGCTTGAACGGTTGGCTTTATCAAAACTTGCTTTAAATACGTAAGGAATATCCAAACGCTTGCAGATATCTACGTATGTTTCTGCAATTTCAAAAGCAAGATCTTTTGACTCAAGTACGTTCATGCCGCCGAATAGTACAAATGGCAAGTGGTTTGCCATTTGTATATCGCCTAAACGTACAATTTCTTGCGGTTTTAATTGTGACATTTAAACTTCCTAGTTTAGTCCTGCAGACCCTTATTTGCTTTTTTTGTACTGTTTTTTAGCAGCGTCAATGAAACCAGCAAATAATGGGTGACCATCACGTGGTGAACTTGTAAATTCTGGGTGGAATTGTACAGCAATAAACCAAGGATGTTCAGGAATTTCAACAGTTTCAACAAGACGCTGTACTGGAGAATAACCCGAAATCTTCATGCCTTTTTCTTCAAGCACTGGAATATAGCGGTTGTTCATTTCGTAACGGTGGCGATGACGTTCAATGATCTCTTCAGAACCATAAACTTCAGCAGTCTTTGTACCCGCAACCAATTCAGATTTTTGAGCACCTAAACGCATTGTACCGCCAAGGTCTGAATCAACATTACGCTGCTGAACTTCACCGCGCTCATCTAACCATTCAGTGATTAAGCCAATCAATGGTGATTTAGTTGAACGGTTGAATTCTGTAGAAGATGCATCCGCAATACCAACCACATTACGTGCATATTCGATAACAGCCAGCTGCATACCTAAACAGATGCCAAGGAAAGGCACACCGTTTTCGCGCGCGAAACGGATGGCTTTCATTTTGCCTTCTGTACCGCGTTCGCCAAAGCCGCCCGGAACCAAAATCGCATCAGCATCTTTTAATACTTCAGCTTCGTTTTGGCTTTCCAGTTCTTCAGCATTCACATAGTCGATTTGAACTTTTACGCGGTTTTTAATGCCGGCGTGTAAAAGCGCTTCATTGACAGATTTGTAAGCATCTGGAAGTTCTACATATTTACCGACCATTGCAACACGAACTGTGTACTCTGGATTCAACAGCGCTTCTACAACATTGTCCCAGTCTGAAAGATCAGCTTCTGGCAAATTGTCATAGCCAAAACGTTCACAGATCAGATCATCAACATTTTGTTCATAGAATGTGCGTGGAATTTGGTAAATTGAGCGGGCATCTTTACATACCACAACCGCACGCGCTTCAACGTTAGTGAACAGTGCGATTTTACGGGTCGTGTCTGCATCAACATCGTGCTCTGTACGGCAAATTAAGATGTCTGGCTGAATACCGATAGACAGCAATTCTTTTACAGAGTGCTGAGTTGGCTTAGTTTTCAGTTCGGCAGCAGATTTAATATATGGCAATAACGTCAAATGCATCAGCATGGTGCGTTTATGGCCCAGCTCAACCATTAACTGACGTACAGATTCCATGAATGGGAGAGATTCAATGTCACCTACTGTTCCGCCAATTTCGACAATCGCAACGTCATAGCCTTCGCCTGCGCGAAGTACACGTTCTTTAATATTATCAGTGATATGCGGAATAACTTGTACAGTACCGCCTAAGTAGTCACCGCGGCGCTCTTTATTCAGAACATCTTGGTATACACGGCCAGAAGTAAAGTTATTCAATTTGGTCATTTTAGCACGACGTAAGAAACGTTCGTAATAACCCAAATCCAAGTCAGTTTCAGCGCCGTCCTCTGTGACAAAAACTTCACCGTGCTGGAACGGGCTCATAGTCCCTGGATCGACATTAATGTATGGATCCATTTTTACCATGGTTACTTTTAAACCACGGGCTTCTAAAAGCGCAGCCACGGATGCAGCTGAAATACCTTTACCTAGTGATGATACAACACCGCCAGTAACGAAAATAAAATGGGTCATTAAGTTTCTCGTACAATGGAGCCTAAATTGGCCTACAATGTTGTGCGATTTTACTTTACTCTGCACCAATAAAGCAAAGTCATTCCGCATCAATTCATAGAACAATAAACAATTGGCTATTCTATCAGCATTTCCGATATAAAATTAGCTTAAATTTCGATGATTTTCATATTCTGTTTTATGGTTATAATACGCATCTCCGTTTAATGCTTAATTTTGTGCAATTATGAATAAGAAACTTTTAATTTGCGGCGCTATTGCAACAGCTTTACTGATTACTGCATGTGTAAAAAAAGAAGAGCCAAAGCAAGAAGAGCAAGAACATGTTGAAACTGCGGCTTCTGAAGCAGCGCCAGCTGAACCGGCTAAATTTGAAAGTTTAGATTCAGCAGATGCGAAAGAAATTCCAGCAATGCCGGCACACGCTGAAATCACCCGTGAAGAAACACCAAACACGACAACTGTAGAAGTACGCCGTCCAGCGCAGCCAGAAGCGCCTAAAGCTGAAACTGCAGCGGAAGCGCCTAAAGCGCCAGCTAAGCCCGAAGCGCCTAAAGCTGAAGAAAAACCAAAAGCAGAATCAGCGAAAACTGCACCTAAGCAAAACAGCGGTGCACAAACTGAAGATGACGCTGTGGCAGCAGCCATTGCAGCAGCGACTCCTGCATTGGATAATTAAGCACCCAGCACAGCATTATGCTGAATCTTGCAAAATAAAAAACCCGGCATTTCCGGGTTTTTTATGTTTAGTTCTTTAAGCTTTTTTTAAACATCAAGACTGCTATAAAGCTCAAACTCAATGTTTTCGATCCTTTGCTATAAAATTCCTCTAATATTTCAATCTTTAAATGCCTTCTTAGATCATCATTATAGATATGGCTTTAACTTATCCGCCAAATACTCAATAAATAAACACACACTTCAGCAAATGCTCCTATAAATCATACAGCGCTTGAATTTTTTAATAGCCCATCAACATATGATCTCCAAATAAAGCCGTTAAACGCCCTTTCTGCCAGTCATTTTGCACCAAAAATCTCGACAGACAACTCATACCGTTGCCTTGTAAAATATGCAGTTCTACAGGACGTAATAGATGGCCTTTTTCGGCCAAATAAACAAGACTGCCAACGATATCTAAATAGCGTCTGCATAGACGTTTTGCATGCAGAGTCATTGAGCTCACCAAAATTTAGGCTGGAATTATCAAGCCGTATCTTATTCAGGCGCAGTCTTGAGCGCACTTGCTTTAGCGCGGGTATTTCTGCAAATGAAAACGCTTACCGCAAAACACCCTATCCTCAGCATAAAAATTTCAGTGCTAAGACTGATTGAATACATAACCCGAATCCTGTTTAAGCCAAGGGTTTCATAATCTGAATTTTTGGCTTATTTCGTTGAGTTAATTGATATGCGCATAACGATGCGTAAATCCCACTTAGCAATCCATGAATACTACGTGCTTTACTCGTCACTAAATTGTATTGACCTTTTAATAAGCTGAATAACGTTTCTATTTTATTACGCTGTTTTAAGTGATATTCATCTGATGCACAGAGTTGAGCAGACTGCATATTCTTTCGATGATAGGTAATCAAATCAATACCTTGAATTTTTAATCTGCTTTTTAATTCTTGGCTGATATAGCCACGATCTGCATAAAGC
>JASLHF010000151.1 GCA_030152275.1 Acinetobacter sp.
AAAATGCTTTGGCAAAGACGGCTGTCATCTGCCACATTTCAGTCAATGACAACATGCGGGGTTCAGGTTTTAATTTGACGTCTTAGCGACGTATAAAAACAAATACAATTTTTTGAATCAGGAACTTCAAATGGCCCATCAATTTACTGTCCATGCCGTTATTCAGGGAATTTCAGTACAAGACTTTAAACGCTTAGCAGCTGATATCTCCCTGCATGAAGCGGTGTGCAAACGTATTCCGGGTGAAAATCTGGAAATTTTAGAATCGCAAAAAAAAGGCGATATTTATATGCTTAAGCGCGCTTATAATTTAGAGGTCAATATTCCAGATATCGCAAAAAAATTCTTAAAAGATGCTTTTCGTTTGAAACGCACAGATATCAGTGATTTATCGAACATGACATCAGAAGTTACCTTAGACCCGAACTTGCCTCTTGAGGCGCGATGCCAGCGCACAGTGCTGGGCGATGATTCGCATATTCAGTTTGAGCTGGAGTGGACAGTGAAAGTCAAAGTGCCGCTGATTGGCGGTATGCTGGAAAAACATGCTGAGGGTGAAATTCGCCGTTTCAGCCAGCTGGAAATAGCCATTGTCGAAGACGAGCTGCGTAAAAATCTTGCGGTTTAAGCAACAGCAGTGACTAAAAACTCAAGTGATTGACGAGGGCGAATAGCGTATTGCTAAGCGCCTTGAAGTCCATATGGCATTAAAAAAGCCCTCAAATGATGAGGGCTTTTTTAATCACTGCAGGGATAAGGGTTCCCTTAACGCCTAAAAACAGTGAGTTTTGAGTTTCAGCAGTCTGGATAGATTGCCTTTGGCAAATTCATGTATTTATTGATCAGACTGAGCATTTTTTTCAAAACGTGCGCGGTATATGAGCGCTGCGCCAAATGCCACAAAGCAAACAGCCCATACGTAATACATCGCGCCAATTTTGCTGTAAACACTAAGCCACTGCACCAGCGGCAAAGTGATGCCGCCGGCAATGGCATAAGCTACATTATAAGAAAATGAAATGCCCGAAAAGCGGATTTGCGCAGGGAACATGCGCACCATGCTGTAGGACACCATGCCCACTGTGCCTGAACTCAGTCCGAGCAGCATATATAGAATGAAGACAGCAGACGGGGCAACGTGGCCTAAGCTGGAGTAAAACACGGCAGCCAATACGGCGACAGCTAAAGATCCCAGCAGCATGACTTTGCTTGCACCAAAACGGTCGGCCAGCATGCCAGCCAAAATACAGCCCAGCATTTGCATGATGATGGCTGCACTTTGCATTTTAAACGCATCTGCACGTTCAAAACCAAAGGCACCGCTCAGCAGATTGGGCATGGCTAAAATTAATACCACCACACAGCCGGTCAGAAACCAAGTGAACAGCATACCCAGTACGACAGCAGTTTTATGCTGCGCCAGCACCTGTTTTACCGGCATTTCTTTGGCCAGCTGCTTTTTCTCCTGCATGGCTTTAAATACTGGTGTTTCTTTGAGATAGCTGCGCAAATACAGTGCGATAAAACCAAAAATACCGCCGACAATAAAGGGAATGCGCCATGCCCAGTCATGAATTTCCGCATCACTGAATTTGAGCGAAATAAAAAGTGACATGAGGGCGCCCAGCAAAATGCCCAAGGATAGACCCGCAGTCAGCAGTCCATTGGCGATACCAATTTTTTTATCCGGCACATGCTCAGACACGAAGGTCCATGCAGCTGGAATTTCACCGCCAATGGCAATGCCTTGCACCATGCGCATGAGCAGCAGCAAGAGCGGCGCGGCATAGCCAATGCTTTCAAAAGTCGGCATTACACCGATCAGCAGGGTTGGCAGCGCCATCAGCAAAATAGACAAGCTGAATAAACGTTTGCGTCCGACAAGATCGCCGAAATGCGCCATGACCACACCGCCGAGCGGGCGGAAAAAGTAGCCGGCAGCAAAAATGCCATAGGTATTCAGCATAGCCCAAAATGGGCTGAGTGTGCTGGGAAAAAACAGTTCAGAAATGATTTTGGCGTAAAACACATAAATGACAAAATCATAAAATTCTAGTGCGCCGCCTAAGGAGGACAGGCCTAATGTGCGTTTATCTTCTCGGGTTAGGCGCGGTAAAGCATCCATGCGGATATTCCATTAAAACTGGCAAATGTGCTTTCAGAATTCTAAAGAGAGGGAAAACCGTTGAATAATCAAATTTTATTGAATGGTAAATAACTTTTTTTTATTCATAAACTTATTATGACGGAATAGATTCATTTCAAGCTCAGGGCGCTGTATGCAATGAACTTTTGAATATAAAAGAAGAGCCTGCGGCATACACGCTCTTGAATGCGCTTTTAACGCGCAGCGTATTAGATGCGGATAAATTTTGGCGCCGCGCATAGTACAAGTCCAATGGCGGTGAGCAGCGCTGCGCTGTCTATAAAATACGGATAAATCATCAGCACGATGCCGCACAGCAGCGGCATGGTTTGCTGCTGTTTTTTGCCGTAAAGAAAATAGCCAAAGCCGATTGAACTAAAAACAACGCCCAGCAGCAAAACGGATGTGTTCATGGGCAATCCCTCTAGAATAGCCCCTGTTATAGCGCTTAAAACTGAGTTTAGGCTTAATTTTATTCAATTTATTTGCAATTGGAGAGATGTGGCTTTTTGCTGAGAGATTGATGCAGATAGTAAGTTTACAGAAATGTGCTGTTAGTTTTTGGGCGCTTCATCATGGCTGTGTTGAAATTTGATTACTCGGCCATAGATGATACGGGCTAACACAATACAGCTGATCACGGCAGCAATAATCACAATTTTTTTCTGATGCGGCAGCAGTATATGCCAGAATACGTGAAGCCAATGGCTGATTTGCAGGCCGACACTGACGACCACAAAGGCCCACAAAAAGCTGGCAATAAAATTGACAATGCAGTAACGCACAATCGGATAATGCGCGATGCCAAAACTCATGGGGATGACGGTACGAAGCCCCCATAAAAAACGCATCAGCAAAATTGCTAATGTGGGATAACGCAAAATCAATACGCTGGCGCGGTCAAATTTACGCTGCATTTGCGGACGTTTTTTAATAAAGCTGTGGCCATATTTTGCGCCCAAATAATAATACATTTGGTCACCCAAAAAACCGCCAAACATGGCTACTGCAATAAGAGTCCAAAAATTAAAAATGTGCTGGTGAACTGCATAAGCGCCTAATAAAAGTACAGTTTCACCTTCAAAAAAGGTGCCGACAAATACCGCAAGGTAGCCGTAATGATGCAGCAGGGAGGACCAGTCAAACATAATTAATGTCTTATCAATAAATGCAATCTAACGCTAAACCTATCTGTTTTAACGGATCAAGCTTAAACTATGATTAATTTGGGAAAAGATTTATTGAACAGCTTGCGTGCTGTTTCATATATTTTTTAGATGCTTACACCTTCACAAGAGATCAGCTATGAGCACAGTATTAGCCGTTGCACAGCGCGGTGAAGCGATATTAAAACTGCACGCAGCGCCTGTGGCAGAGCATGAGTTTGGCTCAGCATGGCTGCACAGTTTAGCAGATGCAATGCACGCTACGATGCAGGCGCGCAGCGGTGTTGGTATTGCCGCGCCGCAAGTATATGTGTCGAAGCGGGTGATTATTGTGGCTTCACGTCCAAACCTGCGCTATCCCGATGCGCCGCACATGGATGCGGTGGTCATGGTTAACCCGGAGATTCTCAGCTTTTCAGAAGATCAGCTGCTGGGAGAGGAAGGCTGTTTAAGCGTGCCGAATGAACGTGGCCAAGTGGCGCGGGCCGCGAAGATACTGGTGCGTTATTTCACCCTAGATGGAATGCAAGCCGATAGGGAGTTTTCCGGATTTCCTGCACGGATTGTGCAGCATGAAGTCGATCATTTAAACGGTGTACTGTTTATCGAGCGTCTGGGTCATTAAGATCATTGTGTTCTTCATTCACTGTTATGTTGAATTGGCCTGATGTTTGTCGTCAGCGGGATCGCTGCGGCAGGCTTGGGTTATTTGGCGGACTTAAACGGCATAGAATGGGTGTTTGGCATTTGCTTATTGCTGTCATTGCTTGGCAACATTCTTTTTGCTCAAAACTCAACTTAAAGCTTAAGCTCCATCATTTTTAAGCTGATCTTTTGCAGCCAAAATAAGTACGCTGTCTGATAGGATGAATCAGGCAGCGTTTTTTTATTGCATTGGACTTGTATTCAATATTTTTTTCGTTGGTGAAAAACAGGAGGTGGATATGGAAAATCAACAAACGGTGATTGTGTTTTCATTGACTGACGAACAGCTGCGTTATGAAATAAATGGGCAAATGAGTGACATCGCAAAAGGGCTAAATTTTATCGTTACGCAAAGCATTCACTTTGGCCGTATAGATGCTTTTGCCATTGAACATATGATT
>JASLHF010000230.1 GCA_030152275.1 Acinetobacter sp.
AGTTTTTCTGTATGAGCTTTGAAAAATTTAGGCTGATACCAGATAAAATACCGATCCTCCCTGCACTTGACTACCTTACTCCCATGCAGCATTTAAATTTTCAAGATTTCAAATCCATTATTGCCGAACATACTTTAGAACAGCTGACGAATTCTGACTTGCTCCAGATTGGTTCAGAAGGCAATCTGCAAAGTCTGTATGCGCCACTTGATGCTGTAAATACACAAGCAAAAATTGTGATCGTCGGGATTTGTCCAGGCCAATTGCAGTGGAAAAATGCGCTTGAAACCGTAAAACAAGCTTTAGTACGTGGCGATAATGATCAGACCGCCTTAATTCAAGCCAAAAGAGCCGGCGCATTTAGCGGGCCGATGCGGGCAAATTTAATTAAAATTTTAGATCACGTAGGGTTACAGTCAAAATTTGGAATAAACAGCACAGCTCAGCTGTTCGACATTGCAAGTGATACTGTAAATATGACATCTGTATTAAAACACTGCCTACTTTCCAAAGGGAAAAACTACAGCGGCATTTCCCCAAACATGCTGAAAAATACTTTTCTCAAACAGCATATTGATACTTACTTTGTGCCAGAACTGGCGATGCTGCATCCTCAAGCTATTTATATTCCAATGGGAAAAAGCGTAGCCGAAGTGCTATATGCGCTATCTAGCTTAGGCTATTTATCATCAGAACAGATTTTGGACGGTTTCCCGCACCCATCAGGCGCCAATGCAGAACGAATTGCTTACTTTTTAGGGCAAAAACCGCGTGCATCACTGTCCGCAGCCACCGATGCAGACAGCATAGATCAGGCCAAAACTGTGCTCATGAATAAACTGCGGCGGCTGCCGCCACTGATCAGTGAATAATCAATAATTGCTTTTGCGCACCCTCAATAAAGCTTATGTTCTTTTGACCTTTATAGATTCCATTTTTCACACGTCTTTATTTCCCTCTCTAATTTTTAATAAGGGAAAATACATGTATGAACAGCATGGTCTAAGCAGCAGAAGTACATCATCAATCTTTCAGATGAACTCCTGCTTTATGGCTTAAATTATTCGCCAAATAGAAAGACCAATTGCTTTATAAATTATGATCCTCTCTAAATCTTTGACAATTAAACCAATATCAAAAACAGCCAAAGTGTGATTTTGTTTACTTTTTATACGTTGTATGTGATGATACTGCCCAAAATAAACGCTTTACTTCATAAAAATAAAATTTTACTGGAACATTCATGAAAAACTATATTCTGCTAACATGCCTGTCTGCTGCGCTAAGCGGCTGTATCGTGCTTCCATCACATTCGGGATCTACTCCTGATACGCTGGTAAAAGGGGTAAAAACTGTTGAAAACTCTAAAGCCGTCACCCGCACCGTTACACGAGGCTCTCTACTTTGCGAAGGCAATGCAGGCTGCCCTGAACTAGCAATTGATTGGGAAAAACAGCACGGCAAATATGATCTGTCTATTCACATCTATAGCCCGCAGCAAATCAATCTGAATGAATTTACTTTTATTGTCGACGGTAAAAAATCATCCTACAGTGTAATTGGCTCAACATCTTTCCGCCATTTACCCAATTCAGATGTCATTGATTCATCAAATACTGTACAAGTGCCAGAAAGCCTCTTAAGCCAATTCAAACACGCCAATACCATCCAAATTGAATTAAGCGCCAGCCAAGGCGAAATTGCGCATACTATGCTGGACAATGGCAGGCAGTCCGATGCTTACCGCTTATTTTTACGCGCCTACTAAAGCTTAAGTAAAATTTATAGTTTGAATTACTTGGCATCATTTTAAATATAATCAGGCATATTTTAGGATATGCCTTTTTTCATCTTAGAATAGCATCAAAATAAAAGCCGCTTAAAAATACTGGCTACATAAATGCTAATATTATGTATTGCATGCTTGGGCCAATTTAAAGCGCTTTAATTAATTGCACCAAATGCAGTTCAATTAATGGAGTCCCCACACCGGCGTCAAAGGGATAAGCTTGTATTTGACTGGTCTTGCTATAGCCCTGACGCTCATAATAATCAATTAATTCAGTGCGAACATTCAGCACAAACATTTCCAAATAGCGTATCAATGCATGTGAACCTTTTACATAATTCTCTGCAAATGCCAGTAATTTTTTGCCTAAACCTAAATTCTGCTGATTGGGATCCACGCAGTAACTGCCAATTTCAGCATAATTCTGATTAAAGCTCAGCCCAATACAGCCCAAAATTTGCCGATTATCCTCAAGCACCCATAACTCGAAATTAGGCTCATTCAACCCTGCGGATAACTGAGCAGCATCAATCCGCGGGCCTGCGACAATTTTTGCTTCATTGGTCCAGCTTTTTCCTAAATCGCTCCGATATGCGCTATTTATCAAGATCACAATTTGATCTAAATCTTTGCCCATTGCCCGCCTAAACTGCTGCACCTTATTTCCTTTAATTTCTTGTTTTATAGATCATAAATTTATAGCACAAAAAAACCAGACCTGAATCTGGTTTTAAGCATTAACTCAAATGATTTTGCTGTATCAAATCGGTTCAAACGGCACTACGACATCCGCATTTTGCGCGCGGTTGCGCATGAAGTGATCCATCAGCACAATCGCCAGCATCGCTTCTGCAATTGGTGTCGCACGTACACCAACGCAAGGGTCATGGCGGCCTTTGGTCAACACATCAGTATCTTCTCGGTTAATCGTAATGGTCTTGCCCGGTGTTGTAATTGAAGCTGTCGGTTTCAAGGCAATCGCAACACGAATATCTTGGCCGCTTGAAATGCCGCCTAAAATACCGCCTGCATGGTTAGCAAGAAAACCTTCTGTAGTCAGCTCATCACGCGTTTGATGACCAAACTGCTCTGCAACAGCAAAACCATCACCAATTTCCACACCTTTCACAGCATTAATTGACATCATTGCATGCGCAATATCAGCGTCTAAACGGTCAAATACAGGCTCGCCCCAACCTACAGGCACTTTCGAGGCAATAATTTCCAGTTTTGCGCCACAGCTCGTGCCCTGTTCACGAAGTGAAGTGACCAAGGCCTCAAAGCGCGGTACTGCATCTGCATCACCGCAGAAAAATGGATTATTGGGTACTTCATTCCAGTCCAGTTTTTCTGCTTTTTCAGTGCCTATTTGAGTTACATGGCCTCGGATTTCGATGCCGAATTTTTCAAACAAAAACTTCTTGGCAATTGCGCCTGCAGCAACCCGCATCGCAGTTTCACGCGCGCTCGAACGCCCGCCGCCACGGTGATCACGGAATCCGTATTTTTGTGTATAAGTATAGTCCGCATGACCTGGGCGGAAAGTTTGCGCAATATTGCCATAATCTTTTGATTTTTGATCTGTATTACGAATCAATAAACCAATAGATGTGCCTGTGGTCTTGCCTTCAAACACACCTGAAATAATTTCTACTTCATCCGGTTCTTTACGCTGTGTGGCAAATTTTGATGTGCCCGGCTTGCGGCGGTCTAAATCTTTTTGCAAATCTGCTTCAGACAGTTCAATGCCCGGCGGCACGCCATCAACAATAGCCATTAAGCCTACGCCATGAGATTCGCCGCAAGTCGTTACACGGAAGAGTTGCCCTATACTGTTGCCTGCCATGTCACACGGCTCCTTATGCCTGAACAGATTGAATAAATAAATC
>JASLHF010000255.1 GCA_030152275.1 Acinetobacter sp.
ATACGAATGCTTTAGACTTGATGTTCCTGCATGGTTTTCAAAATGATACTTTGCAGCTCGGATTTCGTTTTTACACCTGCTATGCGCTGTATCACTTGCCCTTGATAGAAAATTAAAGTGGAAGGCAAGCCATAGACGTTATAACGCAGGGTAAGAATAGGCGATTGATCGACATTCACTTTGCCAAATTTCAGGTTTTGAAATTGAGCTGACATGTGCGTGGCACATTGTTCAAAGATTGGGAAGTTTTGCACGCAGGGCGCACACCAGTCGGCATAAAAACGAATCACGGCAAAACCGTCAAACCATTCATAATCGCTATAGTTATCTTCGTTATATTCAACAACCTGAACCATGTGTTGCCTATTATCAATTTGCTAAATAGTCAGCCAATTATACATAAGTCCATTGTTATTCAATCTGTATGTGTTCTATGTTCAAATAGTGCAAAGATAGATGAATAGTCAATAATTGAAAAAGGAAGAACAATGTCACAGGCGTTGATGCAGCAAGTCATTATTACCGAACCGGGCGGCGTAGATAAGCTGGCCTATGAAAGTGTTGCAGTGCCTACTGCACAAGCAGATGAAGTACTGGTTAAGGTCCATGCCTTTGGGATTAACCGTCCAGACATCTTACAGCGTCAAGGCTTATATCCAATGCCTAAAGGCGTGACACCTGTACCGGGTTTGGAGGTTGCAGGCGAGGTGGTTGCAGTCGGTGCTGATGTCACCTTATTTAAAGTGGGTGATAAAGTCTGTGGCCTGACCAATGGCGGCGGTTATGCCGAGTATTGTGTTGTACCGGAAAGCCAAACCTTGAGCATCCCTGAAGGTGTGAGTTTTACCCAAGCTGCAGCCATTCCGGAAACATTCTTTACGGTTTGGGCGAATGTATTCCAAATGGGTAAAGCCAAAGCAGGTGAAACTGTTTTAGTTCATGGCGGTGCAAGCGGTATTGGGACCACTGCGCTGATGCTGTGCAAGTCTTTAGGCTTAAAGTCATTTGCGACGGTCGGTTCGGATGAAAAAGTTAAAGCGATTTCAGACTTAACTACAGCCATTAATTATAAAACTCAAGACTTTGAGCAAGTCATTAATGATTTAACGGACAATGGTGGCATTGATGTGGTGCTCGATATGGTTGGAGCGCCATATTTAGAAAAAAACTTAAATCTGTTACGTCGTGATGGCCGTTTGGTCTATATCGCCTTCTTAGGCGGTGCAAAAGCCAAAGAAGTGAAATTAGGTCAAATCATGATGAAGCGCTTAACCATTACTGGTTCAACCATGCGTGCACGGAACACTGAAGAAAAAGCAGAAATTGCCAAAGGGATTCAGGAAAATGTTGTGCCGTTATGGGCGAAAGGTGAATGCCTGCCAATGATCTACAAAACCTTTAAATTTGATCAAATCCAAGATGCGCATGCAGCCATGGATACGGGCGATCATATCGGTAAGATTGTGGTAGAAGTAGTTTAATTTAGGTTGGAATAAAAACCGGTATTTATCCGGTTTTTATTTTTTAGTAAAAAAATGTGTGATTTTAATCAAATTATTTATATGAAAAACTAAGCTTTTTATCAAAAATTATAAACATTCGACACAACCTGTCAAAACCGAAGTGTACATTTATCCCTAAAGTTAAATCCGATCAAAATAGATTGGATTTATGTGAAAAGTATACCGAGCAGGGAGTAGATGATTATGAAAATCATATCGGCATCTTATACGAAAGCACATAGTGTTCGTGCACTAAAGCGCATACATCGGGCTGTCATCTACAATCAGGTACTGCCATCGGAGCTGCATAAAATTTATAAAGCCATGATTCATTTAGAGCGTTATATAGAACGTCTAACACAGCAAAAATAATTTAAAAAAAACAGATCTCTACGGTGCTGATTTTAGAATGGACAGACTTGTTTTTATTTGGCTAAATGAGTTTGAGTAATACTGCTCATTGCACTTATCTTTCTTTTTTAAACTTTTTATTAATTCATATTCTTTGGTTGTGTATTTGAATAGCCTATTTAGACATTTAATTTTACATCAGCGTATAGATGTTTTTTATACAGCGAGGGGATTATGAAGCATACTGCTTCTACACACGAACGTCTTGCGGAGCGTTTGGCCAATATATTAACTAAATTAAATGTCGGGTATCAGTTAGGGGTGGCAGAATTAGCACAAGAGTTTCATGTTAGTAAGCGAACAATAGAGCGTGACTTCGACCGCCTTAATTCTTATTTACCTTTAATTCAGGATAAAATCACTAAAAAGTATTCACTTGATCCTGTTTATCTCGGCCGTTTTAAATTACAAGATATTCAAAATTTTGCTCAATTGTCCGGTATAAGTGATCTTTATCCTTCTTTGGATATGTCTTTTTTAAGAAGTTTGCTGGATGATCGGGCTAGCCAAGTCTTTTCTGCAAAAGGTTATTATTACGAAAATGCCCAACAATTTGCGGAGCATTTTCAAGTTTTCGCAGAAGCCATTCATCAGCATAAAAACATAAGTTTTATTTATAATGATTCAGAGCGTTTTGTTGAGCCTTATCGGTTAATTCATTATCAGGGCAGCTGGTATTTAGCTGCTGTACAAAATGCTGAATTACGTTCATTCCGTTTAAGTAAAATCAGCAAAGCAGAAATACATCGTTCTCATTCATTTATACATAATGTTGAAATTTTATCTCAACTTGAAGGTGATGAAAGTATTTGGTTTGGAAAAGAAAAGCAAAAAGTTTTATTTAGTGTAAGACCGGAAGTCGCACATTATTTTAAGCAAAGAAAATTATTGCCTGAACAGAGTATTCAAACAGAAGAAAAAACAGGCGCATTAATTGTATGCTGCTATATTTGTCATGAAATGCAGTTATTACCTTTAGTTCGTTATTGGATACCGTATATTAAAATTATTCAGCCGGAACATTTTCAGCAGAAATTAGAGCGAGATTTAGCAGATTATTTATTGCCTAACCCGATTTAATGTTTGATAAGCCTTTATTAAAAAATAAGGCTAAGGAAAATAGAATGAGGAATGGATAAAGCATTAAGAGCAGGGTGAATGCTCATTTTTTTATTTTGTTAAAAATTAGGCATAAAAAAACCAGCTTATCGCTGGGTTCTTTATTTACACCATCTTCAGTAGGAGAAGAATGGTGCCCGAGGCCAGACTCGAACTGGCACGACTTGAAGGTCGGGGGATTTTAAATCCCCTGTGTCTACCGATTTCACCACTCGGGCTTAACAAGATTGGAGGCGGAGGTCGGAATCGAACCGGCGTACACGGAGTTGCAGTCCGCTGCATGACCACTCTGCCACCCCGCCACGTCTTGTTGATGCGTATATTAGCAAGCTCTGAAAAAAAAACAATAGCATAGATATACTGTGTGTGCATAAAAACAGCATATGGCGAAAAATAATTTAAATATTCATGTAGAATGTGCAAAATTGATTCATATCATCACTTGGAGATGTGCCGTGGCATTAGTTTTAGATGGTCGTGCATTGGCAAAGCAAATTGAAGCAGACTTGTTAACTCGCGTTGAAGCGCTAAAAGAGAAAACAGGCCGTACCCCAATTCTTGCGACTATTTTGGTGGGTGACGATGGTGCATCTGCAACTTATGTGCGTATGAAAGGGAATGCTTGCCGCCGTGTTGGTATGGATTCATTAAAAGTTGAGCTTCCTAAAGAAACTACCACTGAACAATTGCTTGCTGAAATTGAAAAATTAAATGCAAACCCAGATGTTCACGGTATTTTGCTGCAGCATCCAGTGCCTGCTCAAATTGATGAACGTGCTTGCTTCGACGTAATTTCACTCGAAAAAGACGTTGATGGGGTAACGTGCTTAGGCTTCGGCCGTATGGCAATGGGTGAAGCGGCGTATGGTTCTGCAACACCTGCAGGCATCATGACCATTTTGAAAGAAAACAACATCGAAATCGCGGGTAAACATGCGGTGGTTGTCGGCCGTTCTGCAATTTTGGGTAAACCAATGTCTGCAATGCTGCTTGAAGCCAATGCAACAGTGACCACTTGCCATTCACGTACTCAAAACTTGGCTGACTTTGTAAAACAAGCCGATATTATTGTAGGTGCAGTAGGTAAAGCTGAATTGATTCAAAAAGACTGGATCAAACCGGGTGCTGTAGTGGTTGATGCTGGTTTCCATCCACGTGATGGCGGCGGTGTCGGTGATATCCAATTGGTCGGTATTGAAGAAGTGGCGTCTGCTTATACGCCAGTTCCGGGTGGTGTTGGCCCAATGACCATTACGACTTTGATTCGTCAAACTGTTGAAGCTGCTGAAAAAGCTTTGGGTTAATCTTTAATTATCAATGTATTTGCTAATTGTAGATATTTGATACACGTGAACGTCGTTCGCTGCTGTCCGAGGCAGGAAGTATTAGATAATTAATGTTTCTGCGATTGCTTCATTTAATTGGCAATATTAGACGAGTTCAGCGAATGACAATGGTTTTGCCTACTTTTCCCGAAATGAGAAATATATTTCGTAAGGTAGGTCGAACCGAAGGTTAATCCGAAAATTAAAATATGATCTGCACGACTCCGCAGTGAAAGCAAAAAATCAAAAATATGAGCTGTACTTTCCAATTTCCCAAAGCCCCAGAGCACCTAATTCAAGCCTTACATGATGTGATTCCAAACTGTGAATTACATGCACAGCAATTGCCTGAAACGCCAATTTCCCTATGGCTGATTCCGCCTGTATTTCCAACCGATAAATTGGATGATGAAGTCATACGGCGGATCTGGAATGATACCCCGTATTGGATCTTTTGCTGGGCATCTGGACTTGCGATGGCGCAGTGGCTGTTGGCAGAACCGCAGCATGTCAAAGACAAAGTGGTATTGGATTTTGGCGCAGGTTCAGGTGTGGTGGCGATTGCAGCAAAAATGGCAGGGGCGAAACGCGTGATTTGTTGTGATATCGACCAAGTCAGTTTAGATGCCTGCCGCGCCAATGCAGAGCTGAACGGTGTCGAATTAGAATATTTGGATGATTTATACAAAGCTGAGCAGGTGGATATTTTACTGGCTGCGGATGTTTTATATGATCAATGCAACCGCTTCTTTCTAGATGAGTTCTTAAAATTTGCTCCTGAAGTGTGGGTGGCGGACAGCCGTGTAAAAAACTTTAGTCACCCCAAATATGAAAAACTGGATGAGCGAAGCGCAACCACATGGCCAGATTGAGATGAATCGCCGGAGTTTCGCAATGTTAGTTTTTATAAAACCTTATAATAAAGAAACTCAATAATTTAAAGTAATTTAAGAAAGAAATAAGACGCATAAAGCGTCTTATTTTTTATTTAGAATTCAGGCATTTTTATTAAGAGCAGGTATAGCGCACCACGCGCAGTGTTGCCGGACGGGCATCCAGCGCCTGCATATTGCCTAAATTATCGCTGTTGCGTAAATCTGGAGTATTCGATAAGCCAAAGTTTGTATGAGTTTTGCCGATTTGACGGCCAAATTGCGTATTGTCCAGCGCAGGGTTGGCAATCTCATTGACGCTTAAAATGTTCAATTTATAAGTTTTGCCGCCACCCAATACTTTTTGGCAGGCGCGCTGCAGTTTGTCAGCATCCAGCTGCTGGTTTTGACGTCCAGCCAGTGTGTAGGCCAGTGTTGCTGTATCTGCGCTTTGGCTCTCAATCTGATAGCCCGACTGGCCGTTAAATGCGCGCGGCGCGGTCTGACAAGCGGTTAAAGCTGTTAATGTGACTGCAGCAGTACCCAAAGCTAAAAGCTTAAATCCTGTTTTCATATCCGTTTACCCGTGTTGTTATGCTTTCAGTATGCCACAAGCGGCCTGAATACTCGATGCTCAATTTGTTTGAAAATTCTCTATTTTTATACCTCAACATTAGGCCGCATCAGTTTTCTAGCATACCCTGCGCTGCCATGTCGCTGTGCAGAATTCATCAAATTGAATGGAGCCTTTTGCATGTGTTAAAAATCAGTATTGGGCCATACCGGCAGGCTGAATCAGCTGTGTATATTTGAAGGCTGCGCGTTTAAATATCTGGCAACTATGTACGGTTGCATAAATGTGCTGCGCTATGGGGAAATGCAAGCAGTGATGTGTCTAGCAGTTAAGTAAGCGTACTGCGGGATGATCGCGCTAGCATGCAGTATAAAGTCAAAAAAAAGGGCTTGCTGTGATGTCCAGCAAGCCCTTTTTAAACAGTAGCATTAAAGCTTAATCATCGGTAATCATGCTGTGCTTTTTGGTGTCTTTCATAAATACATAAGTGATTAATGAAAGCCCGATCATGAAGGTGATGTAATAGAAAAAGTAGTTTTCATGCCCCGCATTTTTGAAGCTTAAAGCCACCAATTCTGCTGTGCCGCCAAATACTGTATTGGCAATTGCATAAGGAAGCGCCACACCCAGTGCACGGATATGCGGCGGGAACAATTCAGCTTTCACTACCGCATTAATTGCAGTGTAGCCAGTCACAATCACCATGCCGCTCATGCATAGCATAAATGCTGTGGTTGGGCTGGTGGTGTTGCCAATGCCGTTGAAAATTGGAATGGTAAACAGAACACCCAAGACGCCAAAGGCAATCATAATCGGCTTACGGCCAATTTTATCGGACAGTGCGCCTACAGCGGGTTGAAGCAGCATAAAGATGAAAATAGCAGCAGTGGTAATTTCAGTCGCTGTGGTTTTTTCAAAACCTGAAGTGTTCACCAAGTATTTTTGCAAATAGGTGGTGAAGGTGTTGAAGGCTAAAGTACCGCCAGCAGTCAGCATAATTACGGTGAAAGCTTGTTTTGGATATTTCGTAAATAATGCTAAAGCGCCGGATTTAGGACCGCCATTTTTGGCTTGTTCTTGCGCTTGCTTAGAGGATTGAGTTTCCACCAAACCGCGGCGAATCCAGAACACTACAATCGCAAGCAGCGCGCCGATGAAGAATGGCACACGCCAGCCCCATTCACCTAAAGCTTGTTCAGATAAATTGCGCTGTAAAATGATCAACACACAAAGTGCCAATAACTGACCTGAAATTAAAGTCACATATTGGAAGCTTGAGAAGAAACCGCGGTGATTTTTACCTGCCATTTCGGTCAAGTAGGTCGCGCTTGAGCCGTACTCACCGCCGACACTTAAACCTTGAATTAAACGGGCAAGTAATAAAATGGCTGGAGCGAGCATGCCGACAGAATCATAAGTCGGCGCACAGGCAATCATTAAAGAGCCAATACACATTAAGGAAACGGATACGGTTAATCCCGCTTTGCGGCCTTTGCGGTCAGCATAGATCCCCATGATCCATGCGCCGATCGGACGCATGAGGAAGCCAAGTGCGAAGACTGCAGCGGCTTGCAAAAGTTTGACTGTGCTGTCGCCTTCGGGGAAGAATTGCGGTGCGAAATACAGTGTAAAAGCGGCATAGACATACCAGTCATACCATTCTACAAGATTGCCGGCAGACCCGCCGAGGATAGATTTAACACGAGTTTTTCTATCAAGCTGCATCTCAGGCGCTTGAGGGGATGTATTTGACACATCATTCTCCAAAGAATGAAGGCAAAACATATCCATTTGAACTCTGAATCAAAGCTCAAATACATATATTTTGTTGAAATGGGAGATGGAAATATATTTATTTAATTTATACTCTTGTTGCTTTGTAAATTCTTGCGACTTTAGTCTTAAAAAAGCTATTTTTTTAAACAAGACCAGCTTTTAAGTCTTAATAAAAAAGCCAAAGCCTGAATGTATAAGGCTTTGGCTTTTAATTTGAACTGTTTTTAAGACTTTGGGACAATGGTCGTGGGTTAATGCTCTTGAATTTTTGAATGATGTTTGGTGTCTTTCATAAAAATGTAAACCAGTAATGAAATAAAAATCATGATGGTCACATAAACAAAGAACCATGATTCATGGCCAGCTTCTTTAAAGCTTAAGGCGAAAAATTCTGCTGTCCCGCCAAAAATTGTATTGGCTAGCGCATACGGCAGCGCCACACCCAATGCGCGAATATGTGCCGGGAACATTTCTGCTTTTACTACAGCATTAATGGAAGTATAGCCGGTTACAATAATAAGACCTGCCAAACATAGCCAGAATGCAGTCCAATAATCCTGTGTTTTGCCCAGCGCATCAAACAGCATATAGGTGAACAGTACGCCCAGCACACCAAAGGCAATCATAATTGGCTTACGGCCAATTCTATCGGATAGCGCGCCGGCAGCCGGCTGCAGGCACATAAAAATAAACAGCGCCAAGGTCGTGATTTGTGTGGCTGCGGGTTTGCTAAAACCGGAGGTGTTGACCAAATATTTTTGCAGATAGGTGGTATACGTATAAAAAGCGAGCGTACCGCCTGCGGTTAAAAACAGTACAGTAAAGGCTTCTTTAGGGTAATGTTTGAACAGTGCAAATAGCCCGGATTCTGGTTTGGTTTTATCATTTTGCGCATTTTTAAATGACTGGGTTTCCATCAGCCCGCGGCGGATGCGAAAGACCACAATGGCTAGACAGGCACCAATAAAGAAGGGGATGCGCCAGCCCCAGTCATGCAGCTGCTGTTCAGTCAGTACCCATTGCAAAATCAGCAATACGCACAGCGCAGTCAGCTGACCGGCAATTAAAGTCACATACTGGAAACTGGAAAAGAACCCGCGCCGATTGCGGTCAGCCATTTCACTGAGGTAAGTTGCACTGGCGCCATATTCACCGCCGACACTAAGACCTTGAATCAAGCGCGCGACCACTAAAATAATGGGGGAAAAAATCCCGATTTGATCATGTGTGGGTGAAATAGCGATCATCAAGGAGCCAATACACATTAAAGTAACGGATAGGGTTAAGCCGGACTTCCGTCCTTTTCTGTCCGAGTAAATTCCCATAATCCATGCGCCAATTGGACGCATAAGGAAGCCGACAGCAAAAATTGCAGCAGCTTGCAGCAATTGTGCGGTTTGGCTGCCTTTGGGGAAAAATGCATGGGCAAAATACAATGTAAAAGCAGCGTAAACATACCAGTCATACCATTCCACTAAATTGCCTGCGGAACCGCCAAGGATGGATTTTACCCGGGTTTTAGTATCTAAGTTTGATTGAACGACAGTATTTTCCTGCATTTTAAAATCCATATTTTTATTGTGTTAACTTATCTTAAGCGCAGAAAAATGAATGAAATGTAAACTAAGCGCGCAGTTTTGTCTAAAAAGTGTACGCATTGTGCTGTTGATATTGTTTTGCTTGCTGTGAAAAAAACTTACTTGAATGGAATTGCTGTGTCTGCTGTTTATGAATCGTTACTTGCTGGCAGCCGCCGCGCAGCGTACATTAAAATGCATACTGTGCCGCATTTGTACGGTATTGGGCATAAGCTCGGCTTAATACTCTACTGTGCGTTGGTTTAATGAACCATGACTGTAGATTAACTTGCGCAAGGCTAAATGGCGTTGCTGGAAGGCATGATTGTGCAGGCCTAAGAGGCTTAAATAATATGTTTAATAGCATGTCTTTCAATGGTTACAAGCGGCATGGAAACTAAAATACAAAGCTTTAAAAAATGAGTTTTAACGGCGGCTTGATCGGGTTTGGATGAATGGGGCTGCGTGATGCAAACCAGTAAATAAAAAGGCTTATAGGTTTAAATCATTACAGCAATAAATACTGCAGCGATAATAAGTAAAAACGAGGGAGGCGGAGATGAGTGAAGGGCATCCAGTGTATGATATTGCAGTCATTGGCGGTGGAATTAATGGCGCGGGTATTGCTGCAGATGCGGCCGGCCGCGGCTTATCAGTATTCTTGTGTGAAAAAGATGATTTGGCCTCACACACGTCCTCGGCCAGTTCTAAACTTATTCATGGCGGTCTGCGCTATTTAGAACATAAGGAATTCCGCTTAGTGCGCGAAGCTTTGCAGGAGCGGGAAGTGCTGCTGAAAATGGCGCCTCATATTATTCGGCCTATGCGCTTTATTATGCCTTATGAGCCGCATTTAAGGCCGGCCTGGTTAATACGAACCGGTCTCTTTATATATGATCATTTGGGACGGCGTAAACAGTTAGGCGCTTCTCATGCAGTGCAGTTTGACGCGCAGAACAGCCCGCTTCGCCCTGAAATTAGTCGAGGTTTTGAATATGCTGACTGTGCTGTGGATGATGCCCGGCTGGTTGTGCTGAATGCTATGCAGGCGCGCGCGCATGGCGCAAAAATAGTGACCCGTACATTGTGTATAGGTGCTCAGCGAATTGGCGGTATGTGGCAAGTTCAGCTGGAAAATGAACAAGGACAATATCAAATTCACGCTAAAGTGCTGGTTAATGCGGCTGGCCCATGGGTTGCATCATTATTTAACCAGCAGCTCCAATTGCCTGCACCGTATGGCATTCGCCTGATTCAAGGCAGTCATATTATTGTGCCCAAGCTGTATGAGGGCGATAAAGCTTTTATTATGCAAAATACTGATCAGCGGATTGTCTTTGTTATTCCTTATTTAGGTGATTTTAGCCTCATAGGCACCACCGACCGTGAGTTTCATGGTAATCCTGATGCCGTGGAAATGAGTCAAGAAGAGCAAGCCTATTTGCTTGATGTATTAAACCGGCATTTTAAGATGCAGGTATGTGAAGACGATATTGTCAGCGCATATTCAGGCGTTCGCCCGCTGTGTGATGATGAATCTGCCAATCCTGCTGCGGTGACGCGTGACTACACCTTGTCGCTAAGCGCAGATGAGGCGGGAGGCGCGCCGCTGCTGTCAGTGTTTGGCGGAAAATTAACAACTTACCGTAAACTGGCTGAACATGCGCTGGAGCAGTTAAATCCTCATTTTCCGGAAATGAAAAAGTCTTGGACCGCAGCATCCCTGCTGCCGGGTGCAGAGAATTTTATGTCTGCAGAAGCATTGCAGCTGCAGATTCAGAAGCAGCTGCCAGATATAGATGCTAAAACTGCTTTGCGCTGGGCGCATGGGTATGGATCGCGGGTCTGGGAGTTTATTCAGCAGGCCTGCAGTAAACAAGATTTAGGCCAGAATTTTGGCGGCTGCCTATATGCGCGGGAAGTGGATTATTTAGTAGAGCATGAATGGGCCGTCAGCGCTGAGGATATTTTAAAGCGGCGGACAAAACTGTATTTGCGCTTTGATGTAGATGAATATTTCGCTTTGGAACAGTATTTGAAAGCGCTGCATTTGCGCCGCGCGCAAGAAAAAGCGGCTTAAGTTAACCATTTATTTTTTGAAACTGCTGTGGTTAAAAGTATGCATAAAAATATATGCAGAATATTAAAAAGCCGCAAATCTTTTGCGGCTTTTTATCGCTTTATGAGGGATTAGATTTCTATGCCGCCGATTGATTTACAGTCTACAGGAGTATTCCATTTGACTGCAGTTCCATAAATAACAGGACGGACAACGCGCCATGGCCAAAATCCAAAACGCTGGCTGGCTCTATAATTGATGACAACATCTCCGCCTGTTTGCTGCACGCGGTCTATAAAGCGAGGGTAAACTTCTTCAATACTTCCATATGTGCCCTTGGCGGCAATCACGCGTTTAATGACTTTGTATTGATCTGCGTTTGGTGTTCCTTTAATCGTGCATATTGAATGTGCATTTTCGGCCGCCAAGGTGAGTGTTGAAAAGCTCAAGAAGCAAATTGCGATGGTAAATGTTTTAAACATGATATTTTCCCCGATTTAAAAAACTATTTTTATTAAGTAATAAAAATAAAAAAACCGCGCTAGGCGGTTTTTTTATTTGCTTATACAAGACCTTTTTACAAGAAAAAAGGTCTTAAAGTTGAATTAAGCAGATTTTTTAACAGCTTCTAAAAGTTCGTCTTGACGAGCTTTTAATGCTTTAGGCAAACGGTCACCCAGCTTATTGAACAATTCTGTATGGCTTTCAAGCTCTTTAATCCACTGTTCTTTGTCTTGTGCAGTGACAAGATCAAATTGTTCTTTAGTGAAGTCAGAACCAGTCCAGTTTAATTGTTCATAAGTTGGTACGCGGCCAATAGGTGTATCAACAGCAGTAGCACGACCTTCACAACGATCGATGATCCACTCAAGAACACGCATGTTTTGACCGAAACCAGGCCATACGAAGTTGCCTTCAGCATCACGGCGGAACCAGTTCACATTGTAGATGCCTGGAAGTTTGTTACCGTGAGCAGCCGCTTTCGCAGCAACTTCTTCACCAAGTTCTAACCAGTGAGAGAAGTAGTCAGCCATGTTGTAACCTGCGAATGGAAGCATCGCGAATGGGTCACGGCGAACGATACCTTGTTGGCCAACAGCAGCAGCAGTTGTTTCAGAGCCCATAGTCGCAGCTTTGTAAACACCGTCAACCCAGTCAAATGCTTCTGAAATTAGAGGCACTGTGTCTGCACGGCGGCCGCCGAAGATGAACGCAGAAATTGGAACACCTGCTGGATTTTCCCAGTCAGCGTCAATTGAAGGGCATTGACCAGCTGAAACTGTGAAACGAGCGTTTGGATGCGCAGCTTTTTCTTCACCAGTGTGCGGTTGACCTTTCCAGTTAGTAAGGTTAGCAGGCGCTTCTTTAGTCAGACCTTCCCACCATACTTCACCGTTGTCACTCACAGCAACGTTTGTATAGATAACGTCTTTGTGAAGAGTTGCCATGCAGTTCGGGTTAGTCTTGGTATTTGTACCAGGCGCTACACCGAAGAAGCCAGCTTCAGGGTTGATTGCATATAGACGGCCATCTTCACCTGGTTTGATCCAAGCAATGTCATCACCTACAGTTTCGATTTTCCAGCCTTCGTAGCCTGCTGGTGGAATCAACATAGCGAAGTTCGTTTTACCGCATGCAGAAGGGAATGCCGCTGCGATGTAGTGTTTTTCGCCTTGTGGGTTAGTCACGCCCAGGATCAGCATGTGTTCAGCTAACCAGCCTTGTTGGCGGCCCATAGAAGACGCAATACGTAAAGCTAGGCATTTTTTACCCAACAATGCGTTACCGCCGTAACCAGAACCGTAAGACCAGATTTCACGAGTTTCTGGGTAATGAACGATGTATTTTTCAGGGTTGCAAGGCCATGCAACGTCTTTTTGACCTTCTTCAAGCGGAGCGCCTACAGTGTGCACGCACGGAACGTATTCACCGTCAGTGCCAAGAACGTCATAAACAGCTTTACCCATACGAGCCATTTTTGACATGCTTACAGCCACGTAAGGAGAATCTGTAAGTTCAATACCGATATGCGCAATATGAGAACCTAAAGGACCCATAGAGAAAGGAACAACGTATAAAGTACGGCCTTTCATTGAACCGTCGAATAAACCGTTCAGGCGAGCGCGCATTTCAGCAGGCGCTTCCCAGTTGTTCGTTGCGCCAGCGTCTTCTTGCTTTTCTGAACAGATAAATGTACGGCCTTCAACACGAGCAACGTCAGAAGGATCAGAATTTGCAAGGTAAGAACCAGGATGTTTTTCTTGGTTCAGTTCTTGCATAGTGCCGTTAGCGATCATCAAGTCGATATAACGTTGATATTCTTCTGCGCTACCGTCACACCATTCGATTTTTGCTGGTTTGGTTAATTTGGCAATTTCTTCCACCCAAGCAATAAGCTTAGGGTGACGAACGAATTCTGGTGCGTTCACTTGGGTCATGGTGAGGCCTATCTCAAATGTGTACAAACTGTACAAAGTATAATCTGCGCCATGGGGTACATTGCGCAGATGAAATATGAAAAAAAGTGGCGCTATTAAAGCATAATTTCATAAAAAAAATAAGACTAAAGAAAGGGTGGATTTATTTTGGAAGATTATGATATTTGAGTATAATTTCAATATATATCAATATCTTATTTAATTTGTAGTATATTTTTTATTACATTTCTAATTTTTATGTATGTTATTAATTTAATTAATTATTATTTAAATCAACATTTTATATGATTATTTATTTTAAGGATTATTATTGATTAAATAAATGGTAGTAATTCGAATTTTACATAAAGGCTCTTTTATTTGCCGATAATTTCGACAAAATTAAAATAATTACTTTAAAAATGTATAAAAAATGTCAAAACAACTGCGGCCTTTGTCGATTATTTACAATCAAAACTCAGGCTTTCATGCATCTCGAAATGACAGTATTTATGAAGATCTTATTAGTTTGCTGACAGATTTTGGCTTCGAAATACAATCATTTGAAATGACCAATTTTCCTACATTTGATGCTCTCATGCAGCAGGTGCTGCCTCGCCATCAGAATGCAGGCGCTTTGGGCATTATTGTGGCAGCTGGCGGTGACGGCACACTCAATGCTGTGGCGCAGCGTTTGATGCAGACTGATATTCCTATGGGCATTTTACCGCTGGGCACTTTTAATTATGTTGCGCGCGCGTTGAACATTCCGCTGGATATACTGGAGGCAGCTAAAGTGATTGCTTCTGGGGAAGACCGCAGCGTGCATGTGGCGCAAATGAATGACCATATCTATTTAAATAACGCAAGCCTAGGCCTGTATCCTTTATTTATTCAAAAACGCGAGCTGTATAACCGGCGGTTAGGACGCTTTCCCTTAAATGCATATACTTCGGGGCTGGATGTTTTAATCCGTGACCGCAAAGAATTAAAACTTGAAATAGAAGTTGATCATCAAATTTATCCAGTCAAAACGCCTTTAATCTTCTTTGGAAATAATCAATTGCAATTGGCAGATTTAAATTTACAAATTGCCCAAGATGCAGCCGCGGGCAAAGTGGCTGGGGTGGTCGTAGCTAAAAGCGATAAGCTGACTTTATTTAAAATGTTATGGCAATTGATACGAGGCAATATCGAAAATGCATCAGATGTATATAGTTTTGCAGCAGAACAGGTGGTTATTCATGCCAAGCGTAAAAAGATGACAGTTGCTGTTGACGGTGAAATTGTTGAAATGAAGCCGCCGCTGCATATACATGTTAAAAAAGATGCGTTGAACATTAGGGTGCCCCATGTTGCTGCATCTGTCTGATCTGCATTTTGGCACAGAACGTCCGCAATGCCTGCGCGCGCTGCAGCGCTTTTGCGAAATGCATCAGCCAGAAGCTGCTGTGATCAGCGGTGATTTAACCCAGCGCGCGCGTTATAAGCAGTTTTTTGCCTGTCGGCAGTTTTTAGAACAGCTGCATATGCCGTATTTAACTGTTCCGGGTAACCATGATATTCCGCTGTATCATTTATGGAACCGTGTTTTTAGCCCCTTTGCGCGCTATCAGCTGTTTTTCGGGCATTTGGAACAAGAGTTGGAAACTGAACATTTTTATATTGTCGGTATTAACAGCATCCGCAGGCGCTACCATACTCGAGGTCATATTTCACTGGAACAGATTGAAGCGGTTGAACAGCGCCTAAAGTGTGCTCCAGCAAACAAAATCAAGCTGATTGCGGCTCATCAGCCATTTTATACACCGCCGGATGATCCGCACGGCATTAAAGACTGTCCTGTACTGGGGCGTTTAGCGCTGGAAAATTGGAGTAAATGCGGTTTATTTGGTTTGCTGCACGGGCATTTGCATCATTCTGCTGTATACGACTTAAATCAGATTTATCAATTGGGTGCAAATCATCCAGTTTTGGATATTCATGCAGGGACAGCATTGTCTTACCGGCTGCGCCATAGTCAGTCCAATAGTTTTAACTGTATTAGCAAGCATGGTGAGATTTGGCATTATGATTTTGATGCTGAACACGGAGAATTTTTGAAGGCCGGACAGAGTGATTTGCGCTAAGCGCCTCAAGAGCGTATAAAAAATCAGCAAATTTGAAAATATTTTTTGTTTTTCCCCTTGAAGCGTTTTTTTCCATCCCCACAAAAGTGTCATATTAAAATTTTGTTGATGACCTAGGAATAAGAAGTCATCTTCACCTCGTAATCAATGACATTAATGCAAATGTCTATGGAGTTAGAAATGAGCAAGATTCGTCCTTTACATGACAACGTAGTCATCCGCCGTGTAGAAAAGGAAACTAAAACTGCGGGCGGTTTAATCTTGAGTACTTCTGCTGCTGAACAGCCTGCTCAAGGTGAAATCATTGCTGTCGGCAATGGGAAAGTGACAGACAGCGGTGTTCGCGCTTTAGATGTTAAAGTTGGCGACAATGTACTGTTTGGCGCATATGCCGGCACTAAAGTGAAAGTAGACGGCGAAGAGCTTCTTGTCATGAAAGAATCTGACATTTTAGCTGTGCTTGAAGGTTAAGCCAGAACGCCTTTGAGCTTATTTCATTCGTAATTTATTTTAAAATTTTAAGAATATTTGGAGTTTAGCATGTCAGCTAAAGACGTAAAATTCGGTGATTCAGCGCGTTCAAAAATGATTGCAGGCGTAAACGTGCTTGCAGACGCAGTAAAAGTAACTTTAGGCCCTAAAGGCCGTAACGTTGTGATTGACCGTTCTTTCGGCGCACCGCACATCACTAAAGATGGCGTATCTGTTGCTAAAGAAATCACTTTAAAAGACAAATTCGAAAACATGGGCGCTCAGCTGGTTCGTGAAGTGTCTTCTAAAACCAACGACATCGCTGGTGACGGTACAACAACTGCAACTGTTTTAGCGCAAGCGATTCTAAACGAAGGTATCAAGTCAGTAACTGCGGGCATGAACCCAATGGACTTGAAACGCGGTATTGATATTGCGGTGAGAGCGGTTGTTGCTGACATTAAAGCGACTGCAAAACCTGCATCTGACACGAAAGCAATCGAACAAGTCGGTTCGATTTCTGCTAACTCTGATACCACTGTAGGCAAGCTGATTGCGCAAGCAATGGAAAAAGTAGGTAAAGAAGGCGTTATTACTGTAGAAGAAGGTTCAGGCTTTGAAGATGCTTTGGACGTTGTTGAAGGTATGCAGTTCGACCGCGGTTACATTAGCCCGTACTTTGCAAACAAACAAGACACGCTCACTGCTGAACTTGAAAATCCATTCATTCTTCTTGTTGATAAAAAAATCAGCAACATCCGCGAATTGATTACTGTATTGGAAGCAGTTGCTAAAACTGGCAAACCGCTTTTAATTATCGCTGAAGATGTTGAAGGCGAAGCGCTAGCGACTCTTGTTGTAAACAACATGCGCGGCATTATTAAAGTTTGCGCAGTGAAAGCGCCTGGCTTCGGTGACCGCCGTAAAGCGATGCTTCAAGATATCGCAATTTTAACTGGCGCAACTGTTGTGTCTGAAGAAATTGGCATGTCACTTGAGCAAACTGGCCTTGAACACTTAGGTACAGCGCATAAAGTAACTGTATCTAAAGAAAATACAGTGATTGTTGATGGCGCTGGCGATGCAGCTCAAATTGCTGACCGCGTAACACAAATCCGTGCACAAATTGAAGAATCGACTTCAGAATACGACAAAGAAAAACTTCAAGAACGCGTAGCTAAATTGGCTGGCGGTGTTGCAGTGATCAAAATCGGTGCCGCAACTGAAGTTGAAATGAAAGAGAAGAAAGACCGTGTTGACGATGCGCTTCATGCGACTCGCGCTGCGGTTGAAGAAGGTGTGGTTGCTGGCGGCGGTGTAGCGCTAGTACGCGCAGCGAAAGCCCTTGATGGTGTAACTGGTGCGAATGATGACCAAAACGTAGGTATCAACATTCTACGCCGTGCAATTGAAGCGCCACTTCGTCAAATCGTTGCAAACTCTGGCGATGAGCCATCAGTTGTTATTAATGCAGTGAAAAATGGCGAAGGCAACTTCGGTTATAACGCTGCAACTTCAGAGTATGGCGACATGCTGGAAATGGGTATTCTTGACCCAGCTAAAGTGACGCGTTCTGCACTTGAGCATGCAGCTTCTGTTGCAGGCTTAATGTTGACTACTGAATGCATGATCACTGAGATCCCTGAAGACAAACCAGCTATGCCTGATATGGGCGGCATGGGCGGTATGGGCGGCATGATGTAATACATGCAGCCTTAAGCCCGCCGCGGTTGTATATAAACCGCGGCGCTTAAATATAAAAAAACGCCTGATCATGATCAGGCGTTTTTTTATGGGTAAATTGCAGTCATGAGATGCGTAAAAGTGGGTGATAATCACCATGAAATAACACCTGCCAAAGTCTAAAGCGTTAAGGTTTTAAACTTGAATATTTCAGACTGAGCGCGTCAGAAAGTGTTAACCGAAACAGCTCAACCGCAGTATTTTAGTTTGGCTGCGGAAAGTGATTGCACACTCAGCAGCTTACAAACTCTCCACCAGCGTAATCATCACATCGCAGCAGCCTTGGCGCTGTTCGCGCGCGAAACGGTATTCTTCCGGCTCGTAGCAAGCCTGTGCCGTCTGTAAGTCTTTAAACTCAATCAGCACATGCATTTCAAATTTTTTACCCTTCAAGACAGACAAACTCTCCGCCGCGCGCTAAAAATTTGGTGCCGTATTTTTCAAAAGCAGCAGGGGGCTGCCGCGATGTATTTTTTATACTGTTCCATATCATGTATGGTGACATGAGCAATCCAAAAAGCTGACATGCAAATTTCCTTATTCATCCAATCTTATTGATCTAAGCCTATTTATCTAAAATGGTTTTCGCCACAGCCGCTGCTTCAGCGACCGCCTGTTTGGTTTTTTCTGCATCCTGATCAATGCAAATGGCTTCGAAAATGGTGTTAATCCGCTGATAGCCCGGCACTGCACGGTCGTTTGAACGCATGGTTATGGCACGTAAACGGCTGATGCGGCCATTCAGGCGCTGTAGCACTTTCCATGCAATAAAATGCTGGGCTGTCGTGAAAATCAGCCGATACCGCTGCGTTGAAGTACGGATAATTTGATGAATATTATCTTTCACAAAAGCCGCATCTAAATTTTTCAGCAGCAAAATTTTATTGCGGGTTTCTGCGATTAAATTTTTTGTGCAGTACGCTTGCATAAGCTCAAGAAAACTTCCATCAAATTTGAACTTCAAATAGAAAAATGCCTTGGCATATAGCCAAGGCTGCAAAACTGCGAGCTACAAAATTATTGTTAATCTTTCATCGCACGACAGCACTGGCTGGCTGTGATCAATAATCCTCTATTTTTAGTAATATCAGATTATTGATCCTAGCAGTATAAGCTCAGCTTAAGGACGATTGAAGATTTGCGGGGCCTCGTCTTCATATTGAATAGTTGCGCTGTTGCCACTTAGTGTATATGTAAATTCATCTAAGTCGTATCCATTCGAATAGCTATCGATTAAGCCTGCACAGCCATTGGTGTCATACAGCTTGCTCAGCGATTTTAATACACCATTGGATGCACTATATGTTCCGGATTCAATGCCTTTCATCGCGCAGTCAGCCGGTTCCGTTTCTATATGCATATATGTGCCGTCTTTAAAGAACGCCGCCAGTTGTCCGCCTGAAATCCAAGCCCCCAGCAAGCTGCCAGCGGTGTTTTCAACGCGGGTAAATGTATAAGTACCCTCATCATCGCGTACCGTCAGTTCGTTTGGCGCTGCGCCATAGCTGATGTACTGGGTGCCTGCAGGATGTGAAAAGCCCCATTCGCCATTGGTATCAATGCTGAAGCTGGAAACAGGGCTAATTGCGCCAGTCACCGCATTCCATTTCAGTTCGCCTTGTTCAATACCGGACGTGCCGTCAGCATCTTCCAAGCCAGTTTGGCCAAAAATAAATCTAAAGGCTTTTTCATCTCCAGCATTGACTGTATTCGCATCGATGTACAGCAGCACTTTGGTGCTGGTTTGCTTGTTTTCATACACCCATACGCCAGCATTGTCCTGAATAAAGCTATCAAAGAAATTATTTTTCGCAGTCTGTTCTGAAACCAGCGCTGTGCCGGCTGCCGTCAATGCTTGCTGAAAGCTTGCATCAGCGATGAAACTGACTGTCGGCAAGCTGAAATCTATGGATTTGTTGTTCAGTGCGGCAGTCGCTGCATCTGAAATTTCAATTCCGTTACTGTGGTTTTTATCTGCGTCTAGAGATTGGAGGAAAATCAGCAGATTTGTGCGAATAATAGGATCTGTGGCTAAGTCCAGCGGGGTGATTTTGCTTTGTGCTTTGATGCTTTGCCCGAGCTGAACATCCCCGATATAGAAGCTGACGGTATCGCCTTCATTATATTCAAAGAGGCCTTTTTCAACGGTGCCGGTTTTTCCTTCATGGGTCACTTCATTTTTAGCATTTCGGCTGACATAACGTACGCCACTGACAGGGCCATCCGTTAAGATGCCGGTCTTAACAGATGCAGGAGGTGTCCCGCCGCCAGTATTTGAATTGCTGTTGTCATCAGATGAACTTCCGCCGCAAGCAGTAAGCAGACAAGCTAGGCTCATGGTCAATAATATTTTTTTCATTATTTTTCCCCTTTGGATTTATATAGTGATCTTATGGGGAGGCAGGCTTTCCTGCCTATCCTTAAATAGGGAGGTCGCTTTAAGAATGCAGCTGCATTGGTCAGATTTAAATACGGCGCTAATGCAATTGATTTAAATATTTAAATTATATTGGTATGCAGCCTTTTGATTGTTAGCCGCATAAGGTCACATAAATATGAGGTTGAAGCACCCGTTTATAGGGCCCTGAATTTAAAAACAGATAGATTTATTCTATTGATAGAGGCTGGTTGTGATAAACGCTAAGTTTTCGTTTGCTTGGGCCAGCCAGTTTTTATATCTAGTCGTTTGATTGCAGCGGAGTATAAAAAGGCGCTGTTTTACAACGCCTTTTGATCTTGAATCAGCATATATGCAACAGCATTTTTCAACATCCTGATCCTTAAGCTATGCATTAAAATTAATGCGTGTCTTTAATCAGTTTATAGTTAAGTTTCGTTTCGATGGCCTTGCCGGTTTCAGCATCACGCGCTTCTGCATAATTTTCACCAATAAAGAATTTACGGTTTTCCGCAGCTTTATCTAAGGTAATCACTGAAGGGTTTTCGGCATCAAAACTAAATGTGCCTTTGCTCTTTATTTCATGGCCATCGCCTTTGCCTAAGTATTTTTCTTTCAGTTCATAAGATTTATCAGACTTCAATTCAAGTTCGGTTTTGATGCCTTCACAGTCCGCGCAAGGGAATACACCTTTGTATTCGCCAGCCCAATCCAGAGAAGTTTCCGCACTATCGGCTGATGCTGCTGTTGCATTTCCAGCTGTTTCTGAAGCCGCTGTTTCAGCTGCAGGCGCAGTTTGTACTGCTGATGCTTCTGTGGACTCTTGAGCCGGTTTGTTTTCCGGTTTAGCGCATGCGGTGAGTATAAGGCTGCTGACTGCAGCGATTAATAGAATTTTTTTCACGGTTTTTACCTTTAAGTTTATTGAATAATTAATATGAATATTACAGCACAAATAAAAACAGCGACAAGTAAGCACTTGACTGGCAGTCTGAGATGGCTTGCCTATTATTATCTTAACAAATGGTCAAAAAGATTGAAGGGGTTTTAACGCCAAAAAAATATTTTATACATTTATATATTAATTGATTAAATAATCACCATTACGCGCTGGCGTAAATATTTATTGCGGTTAAACTCGGTGCCAATTTCAATGTGTAAATGGTGCACTTGTGTTTGAAAAAGCGGCGGAAAAAAGCCTGAATATGCTGGGATGGGAAATTGATAATCATTGGCCGCTGGATTTAGCGCAATGTGTAATGATTGCAGCGCCGCATACCAGCAACTGGGATGCGTTGTATGCGCGGCTGGCCCTTAAAGCGTTGGGTGTAAATGTACGTATTACCATTAAAGACAGTTACATGAAATTTCCTTTTGGGCCTTTTGTGCGCGCGATGGGCGGTATTGGCATTAACCGCCGTCCCAAAGCTGCTGGTGAACAGCGTCTCAGCATGGTAGATGTGATGAGCAATTTGTTCAAAGAACATCAGGAATTGGTGATGCTGGTAACGCCGGAAGGCACTCGATCCAAACAGGAAAAGTGGAAAACAGGCTTTTACCATGTTGCGCAAAATGCCGGTGTGCCGATTGCGCTGGCTTATATGGATTATGCCAAGAAAAAAACCGGTGTTGGGAAGATTATCTATCCGACAGGAAATTATGAACAGGACATGGCCGAAATTATGCAATTTTATGCGCAAATCAGTCCCAAATTTCCAGAGGATTTTAGTGTTGACCTGCGCTACAGCGGCGAATCTGAGTCCGAATCTAAACAGAATGCGGCTTAAGCCCGAAAAAGCCCAAGCATCTGCTGGGTTTTGTTCATGTCTCTTAAATTTGTGAAACGCGGCTGCAGGTTTAATGCAGCCATGATTAAACGAGTTGTATAAGCAGTTTAGGCCCCAAAAACTATGGCTGTGCTTCGCTTTGAATGCCGCCTAAATTTTGGCAAGCATCTTTATAAATGATGAATTGCTGTTCAACCACAGTGCTGAGCGGCAGGGTAAACAGTTTTTCGCCATTTTTATAGCTGCTGATGTAGTTCTGTGCTTTCTGTTTCGCACCGAACAGCGCCTGTTCATGATATGCAGTAATAGGACTATGCGCCATTTGTGTGCTTTCAATATTGTGGCACTGAAAATTAGACAGCAGTTTTTCGGCTTTTTTAATGTCACGAGATGTGCCAATAGAGCAGCCGGCAAGCGCCAGAACAGCTGCGAATATGGCGAGCGATTTCATAAGGCTGTGGGGTTTTTGAATAGGGATAATATTGTATAAATATTTGAAGGGCAGAATGGATATGTTTTTTTTGAATGTTTAAAAAAGCAGCAAATAAAACAAAAAAAGTACGTTTGCGTGAAGGGGGCAAAACCTTATAGGCAAAGGCTGATCAGGCAGAATCGCCACGTTGAGTACTCTTTTGAATGTTAGGCAGAGTATGTCCAAATACTCCGCATGTATTTTAGGCAACATTAAAGCTCAAAATTAGTGATCAGACCAAAAATATTTTTTGGTAAATATTTAAAATTGTTATATTTTTGCTATAGTTTTTGGGTTGAAACGCTAAGACGGAAATGCAACATTTGACTGTACCCGCTAGTTTGAAAATAACTAAACGCCGTATCTATGCAACCATTTTTCTATTTACGGCGGCTGCAAGCGTTTTAACCTGCGCGCAGGATGGAATTGTGGAAATGGACCTGAGCTTAGAAAATACCTATGCTGCAGTCCAGTACCAGTTGGCTGTGCAGGAAACCGAGCAGCAGCAGGATTATGGTCTAATCAGCAATTCCTTTTATGAAGGTGAACGCCTTAAAATTTATAACTTTACGGCCTATGATGCCCAAGCTGCCCAAAATAAATTTGTTGCAGGCCAAAGCAGCTTAATCGGTATGGACGATTTTAGTATTTCTTTTGGCTATGGCATGGAATGGAAAATTAGACCGCGCCAAAGCATTGGCTATGAATATTTATCAAATTTTCCCTATGACCGCGGTCAAATCATCCGTTTATTTTGGAATGGGCAATTTTAGTTCTAAATGAGCTTGTGTACTGTTGCGGTACGAGCTTTCGCTCCAGAGTATTTTTTTCTGTGCGCATAGCAGAACATCATTAGAATACGCGGCCAGAGTTTATGCAAATAAGACTTTTGGGGTTTCTAAAGGCTATTTGAAAAAACTTTCTCTAAACTCAGATATTATGCATAAGATTTTGATTTTGTTGTGCATCTAATATTGTCAATAGCCCTATAGTGGCGGCTTGCAGTCCCTCATGAGCACTACAGTGCCAGCACAGGTGATATACCTATATTTACATAGGCTTAAGAAAATATTCAGCGGCAGATTAAATAATCGGACGCAGTTTAACTTAGCGCACTGCGTTCAAGGAGCAGCCTATGCTGCTAGAAAAAATGAAAATTCCATTTGCTGCTTTATGCATAGCGCTTTCTGTCAGTACTTATGCTTCTGCGATTCCTGCCGAATTGTCGGCACATCATGCGGTATATGCATCATCCCAAAGCTTAAATGAAATGCCTGCACAAAAATTTCAGCCCAGCCTGCAGGGAAGTTCAGATGACTCCGATATTAAAGAAGCGCGCAATGAAGAACGGCCTGTGCGTGACAGCCGTCCTTTGAAATCGGCAAGGCCCAAATAACTGGCTTATGCTGCAGTTAGCGCATTCTTCGGTGTGAATCGCATAACATATGATATGAGTACTCATTTGAATACGCCGTTTTTCTGGAGTGGGCCGCTCAGCAGGAAGATTCACTTAAATTGGCTTCATATCTGATTAAGATGCTCAATATAAAAAAAGATGGAATACGACAGCTTTAAATATAGTCCGGGCTGATGGCGTTAAATTAGCTGAGTGAGCAGCAGAAACGAGCCAGATGCAAATAGCAGCCCTAATACGGTGTGTTTAAATTGCCGTTCAGAAATTTTGTAAAACATGCGGGCGCCGAAAATCGCAGGAATGCTGACACTGAGCAGAAGGACACCCATATAAGGCATATGTTCAGTATGGATAGCGCCTTGCAGCCCATAGGCCAGCAGGGTAAAAACCTGAATGGCGAAATTAAAATGGCGCAAAATATAGCGCTGTTCCTGAGTTGGCAAATTTTTCAGCATGACCCACGCTGAAGGTACAGAACCGCAGAATCCGCCCAATCCGCCTAATATGCCGCCACTAAAGCCAATAAGGCTGTCAGCCCATTTGCCTGCATGCTGGATGACCTTAATTTGCGGGTTAAATAGCATCGTCGGGCACCAGAGTATTAAAAATAGGCCTAACAGCAGTTTAAAGGTTTCGGGATTAATGTGATGCAGCAAAAAAGTGCCGAGCGGAATGCCGATCAGCCCAGCTGTGATATAAGGCATCAGCAGTTTTTTTGACAGTTCATGCTTTTTTTCATTCATCAGGGAAATCAGATGACTCCACACGGATGCAAAGACGACCAGCGGCGCTGCGAGCTGCGGCGGTAAAATCCATACCCAAAAAGACATAGCCACTAAAGCAAAAGCGAAACCAGTAAGGCCTTGAATAAAGCCGGCCACGATTGCGCCAAGCACAAAGATAAACCATGTCATGAATGATACCTACTCAATAAAGCCCATTCATTTTAAAGCGCTTTTGCACGATTTGCGGTCTAAAATCAGATTATTTTGAGTAAATTATTCTGCTGAGCTCACTTTAGAATAATTGCGGCTGTAGGAGAGATAAAGGGTTTGCTTTTATAGAACAAAAAATGAAGGATTTGATACAAGAAGCAGACATGAAATCCCAAAGCTGCACACGGCTTAGCGCGATACTGAATACAGAAGCAGTCAGATGCAAACAGCCAGACATATATTTCAATTCAACACGGATGCAATAGCGTTTTAAGTATCAATTTTCAAAACGTTAAGCATTTGAAAGTCTGATCATTAAGCGCAGCTTTAGAGTTTGCATTGATGGAAAGCTGATCCATTAGATCAGTGTATGGATTCTTAGATGCGGGCTCTGGACTGATTTTAGTTTTGGCAGACGGCACAATGGGTTAAAGCGTGAAACGCTATGCTGGCAGCATTTAAAATAGGCATATCCATTTATTGCCGGTCAATGCTGTCACTTACATATGGATAATGATGCGAGGTAATGCAAATGATTAAACAAGTAATTGCGCTTTCTGCGCTTGCCGTAATTTTGACTGGCTGTGTGGTTTCACCGTATGACGATGATTATTCGCGTGATGGGCGCAACCACAACGGCCATTATGACCGAGACCATCGCTGGAATAATGACCGTGATGGCCGTCCTGATTGGCGAAATCAGAACCGTTACGGGCAGAAGTATGACCGTCAAGGTGATGGACGTCCATACTGGAACCGTGAAAATCAGCAATAGCTGATCGCTATTTAAAATCCGCTGCGGTTAAGATTTGATTGCTATATTTTAATGTCATTAGACGAATACAATCTGCATGGAGTTTAATGGTGGCGCTATTTACAGACAAAAAAGCATGACAGCGGATACAGGGTGCTGTACATGAAGTATTTAGGCAGCATGATTTGTGATTTGATGGAAACATGTAGATTCCTTCGGGAATGGTCTAGGCCTCATGCTGCTATATGCAGCAAGACCTTAAAGAGTGTGCCTGCATTTGACAAAAAAGGACGCGTTTTTACGCGTCCTTTTCTTATCAAGTGATTAAAGCTATTACGAAATAATCCTTTTTTACAACATAAGGCCCTTATTCAAATATCGACATCACTTTAAATTATTATGTAAACAATATTGATAAATCATTTACTCACAGAAGACATCTGTCTCACGCCTAGAACAGCTGGAAGAATCCCGCCTAAAATCTCATCTCAGTCAAAAATATTGGGTTTGGATGATTTAAACTGCTTTTTGAAACAGTCCCGCACGCACCGATCCAGCTTTCGTTTCTTTCACTTTTTGCCAGCTGGCAGGCAGTTTCAGCTGCGCTAGATCACAGTCAGCCTCAACATAAATTTGGCCGCCTGCTTTAATAAGCGGGTCTGCTAATTCCGCCAATTCTTGCCATAAATCTAAACTGTAGGGCGGATCTAAAAAAACCAGATCAAACTGCTGTTTTAGCCCGGGCAGGGTTTGCTGCGCTGTGCTGATTTTCAGCTGCGCTTGCGATTTTGTGACTCGAAGCAGTTCCAAATTTTGGGTCAAAAATTGCGCTTGGCTGCGGTCAGGTTCAATCATCACCACATGCGCCGCGCCGCGTGACAGCGCTTCAAAGCTTAAAGCGCCGGAACCCGCGCAAATATCAAGTACCTGCGCATTTTGAATATCCCACATTAGCCAGTTAAACAAGGTTTCACGTACTCGGTCTGGTGTGGGGCGCAAGCCGTCAATACTGGCAAAGGGCAGTTGGCGCCGTTTCCAGTCACCGCCAATAATACGCAGTTGATTTTTCATAACAGACCTTATTCATTTAGTTCAGATTGCGGCGCAGATGCAGCAGGCTGTGAAGCGGCATTTGAAGTGCTGCTCAAACCCGGCAGGGCAGTATTGCCTTGAATTGGATTTTCTCCGCTCGGCAGTTCACTCGGTTTGATACCAGCCGTCATCAAGCCGCCGCTGACATGAGATGCGGATGGACGAATTGGTGACTTATTGCGTTTTAGCAGCCAATAGTCAAAAATAGGACGCGCCAGTTGAGCGGCTGAACCGCCGTGTTTACCATTTTCCCAAATCACTGCAATTGCGATTTCAGGCTTATCTGCAGGCGCAAACCCTACGAATAAACCGTGGTCAAGCTGACGTTCGGTGAGCAGCGCTTCATTGTAGCGTTTGCCTTGCGCAATACTTTTGACTTGCGCAGTACCTGTTTTGCCAGCAATTTTATACATTGGTGTGCGGATACCGCGCCCCGTACCTGTTTCAATAACATCAACCATGGCATCACGCATTTTAATCCAGTCTTCAGGCTTGCCGTTAAACTCAATTTTGCCGTCTGGGGCATTATGTACGGTATAAGGTTTGGTGCCTTTAGTTTCTCGAAGTACATGCGGAATGACGTGCTGTCCTGCATTTGAAGTAATCGCAGTGGCCATTGCCAGCTGCAGCGGCGTTGCCGTAAACGCGCCTTGACCGATACTGACAGAAATAGTTTCGCCTTTGAGCCATTTGCTTTTTCGGGTACGCAGCTTCCACTCTGGGCTTGGATAAAGGCCAGAGCTTTCACTTGGCAGGTCAACACCGGTTTTTTCACCAAAGCCAAATTGACGCATCCAGCTGTTCATGCGCTCAATGCCCATGCGGTAGGACAAAATATAATAATAAGTATCGCAAGACACCACTTGAGCTTTGTGCAGATTTACCACGCCGTGGCCAGTTTTACGCCAGTCGCGGAACCGGTGTGAATCACCCGGTAAAGAGAAATAGCCCGGATCTGAAATAGCGGTATTCCAGTCCACAAGATTGTAGTGCAGTCCGCCCATACCAAACATTGGCTTGATGGTCGAGCCAGGCGGATAGCTGCCTTGCACTGCGCGGTTATATAAAGGCTGGTCTAAATCATCGCGCAGCGCAGAATAGTCTTTGCCGCTAATGCCGGTCACAAATAAATTGGGGTTAAAGCTTGGGCTGGACACTAACGCTAAAATTTCACCCGTGCGCGGGTCTATGGCCACAATCGCGCCGCGGCGGTCAGCCAGCTGTTCTGACGCGACTACCTGCAAACCGTAATCCAAAGACAGATACAGGTCATTGCCCCGTATCGGATCTTTACGGCCTAAATGGCGCAGCACGTTGCCGTGTGCATCGGCTTCGACAGATTCATTGCCCGGCTGGCCGTGCAGCAGATCTTCATAAAATTTTTCTACACCAATTTTACCAATCAGGTTGGTGCCAGCATACAGATCTTTATCAATGCTTTTCAGCTCTTTATCATTAATACGCCCAACATAGCCAATTACATGGGCAAATAATTCACCGTGCGGATAGTAGCGTGTCATCTGCGTTTCGATATTCACGCCGGGAAATTCATATTTCACTTCACTGAAACGGGCAATTTCAGTTTCGTTTAAATTGAGTTTTAAGGCTACCCGCTCAGTTTTCTTAGACGCTTTAATCCGGCTTTTAAAACGGTCAATATCTTCTTGTGTGAGATTAATGATAGGAATCAGCCGTTCAACAGTATTGTCAATATCTTCAATATCTGCACGGCTCATCGTGGCCGAAAATACGGGATAGTTGTCTGCCAGCAGTACACCATTGCGGTCATAAATATAGCCGCGGGCCGGCGGCAGCGGCTGCAGGCGCACACGGTTTTTATCTGAATCTGTAGAGAATTTATCGTAATTGAAAATCTGCAAATAAGCGTAACGTGATACCAGCAGCAGCAAAAAGAACACTACAATCCCTAATGAAAAATAAATGCGATTGCGGAAAATGCGCTTTTCTTGCTGAACATTTTTTAAAGGAAAGTGCTGCTTCATACGCGATCGGCTTTCAGATACACAAAGGGAAAAATTAGGCTGACTATTCTACCGCAAGTTCAAAAAATATGATAAGTGAATTAGAGTTTGTTGAAAAATCATCTATATGATGCAGGTTTTAATTTAGCGCGTTAAAAGGGGCTAATGAAAGGAATAGCCGCGCTTATAAATTCTGCGCCTATAATGACCTGCACTTTGACTTTGCAGACATTAAAAAAGTAAAGTCCTGTATATAAGAGTTTTTATAATTCTGATACAGTCAAAAAGCATAAAAATAGGACCTATTAAAACTAAAAAGCCAGAATATTAAGGATAATGGTGAACATAATGAACAAAGCGTATTCAATGCTTGCGTTTGCATTTATTGCAGCTGCAGCATCCGCGCAGGATAATACTTCTCTGCCGGAAGCCAAACTGGCAGACAGCAAATTGGCGCCGCTGTATGTGGGTGCAGGTTTCACCAATAAAATGCTTCATTTAAATACTGAATGGGTCAATCCGTACGGAATTGCATATGCCAAAGCTGGCGCATTTATGAACGGTGACAAAACTTTTGGCGCGCAAGTAGGCTTTCGCTATCCGGTACAATTTACTGGTAAAGATAAAAATGGCTACTATGTCGGCGCTTATGCTGGCTATATTGACAGCAAAGATGTGGGTGATGAATTTAAAAGCCGTTTGGGCGGCGGGGTAGATTTGGCCTATGTTATGCTGAGCGCTGAACGTTTAAGCGTATTTAGCGTGGGGATTGGCGCGGGTGAGAAACTGAATGATAAAGCCGGAAACACCGTAGCCGAAACCGAACCTAAACTACAATTTTCCTATACTCTAAGTATTGGTTTGTAGTGAAAATATTTAGCTTTAAGCTTTATTTGATTCAACATTACCCTGATTAAAATTAAATATGGAAGTTATGCATGCTTGAGTACGTCAATGAGTTGTGGCAAACCTTTTTGAACCGGCCGGATTTTTGGGCTGTACTGAGCATTATTCCCGTAACCGCTTTTGTGACTTGGGCGCATGTTTGGATGGCCCTAAAGATGGTGTTTTATCCAATTAATTTCTGGGGCTTCCATATCGGACCGCTTCCGGTAGGCTGGCAAGGCATTGTGCCACGCAAAGCCGGCAGGATCTCTGGCATTATTACGGACAACACACTGTCAAAACTGGGCTCGCTGCGCGAATTTCTGGATGCAATGGATCCTGAAGACATGGCGCGCATTATTGGAGAGCAGGTCGGTTTCGAGTTAGAACATCTAATTGATGAAGTCATGATTGACCGTAATGCCGTGCTGTGGGAAAACCTGCCGTATTCGATTAAGCGCCGAATTTATGCACAAGCCAATAAGCAGCTGCCGGGTATCTTAAGAGAACTTGTGACCGAACTGACCATGAACGTCGAGTCACTGGTAGATATGCGGGAAATGGTCGTGAGCCAAATGGAAGGCGACCGGCGCTTAATGGTGCGTATGTTTCTAAAGGTTGGGCAAAAGGAAATCAACTTTATTTGGCATATCAGCGCCTTAATCGGGATGTTCTTTGGTATTTTTCAAATGGTGGTTTGGTTTGTTGTGCCGTGGCACTGGACAGTACCGTTTTGGGCATCTATTTGGGGCTTTTTAACCAACTGGATTGCCATCTGGATGGTCTTTAATCCAATTGAGCCACACTATATAAAATATCCGCAATTCTTTGAATTAACTAAAGATCGTAAGTTTCCATGGATTAAACCGGTTATTCCTCGCATGGGCACATACAATATTCAGGGCGCGTTTATGAAGCGTCAGGAAGAAGTGTCTGATGTATTTGCCAGCGTTGTAACAGAAGACCTGATTACACTGAAATCCATTATGACGGAAATGATGTACGGCAGTAAGAAAGATAAGACCCGCCGCATAGTTAAACGTCATATAAATGAAATTATGGAAACCCCGCTGGTGAGGACGTCTTTGCAGCTGTCTTTGGGGCCAAGAGAATATGCAAAACTCAAGACAGACTTGATTGATCGCTCAATTGAAATTACGATGGTGCCTGTATGCGACCCTGCGTTTAATGCGAGCCGTGCACAGAAAATCTATCAAATGTTCAGAGACCGTATTCGTGAGCTGACACCAAAAGAATTTCAAAATTTATTACGCCCTGCATTTCAGGAAGACGAATGGATTTTGATTGTGCTTGGCGGTGTGACTGGCTTTATAGCGGGTACAATACATTTGTTTGTGGCTTTCTTATAATTAGATGCTGAAAATTCATGTCAAATGTTTGTCATGAATTTGGCGTCAAATACAATGTTTAAATGAGGATGTTTTTTTATGCGCATTATTTTACTCGGACCACCTGGAGCAGGTAAAGGTACTCAGGCTCAGTTGATCTGTAAGCGCTACAATGTCCCACAAATTTCAACCGGTGATATGCTCCGTGCTGCAATTCGTGAAGGAACTGAACTTGGTCTGCAGGCTAAAAGCGTGATGGACAACGGTGGTCTTGTCTCTGATGAGCTGATCATTGGTTTAGTGAAAGAACGCATTGCACAGCCTGATTGTGTAAACGGCTGCATTTTTGATGGTTTCCCGCGTACCATTCCTCAAGCTGAAGCGCTTGAAAATGAAGGCATCAATATTGATCACGTAATTGAAATTGATGTGCCGGACGAAGAAATCGTTAAACGCTTGTCTGGCCGCCGTCAGCACCCTGGTTCTGGCCGTGTTTATCACATCATTTATAATCCGCCAAAAGTGGAAGGCAAAGATGATGAAACTGGCGAAGATCTAGTTCAGCGCCCAGATGACCAAGAAGCGACCATCCGTAAGCGCTTAGGTTCTTACCATACTGAAACTGAACAGCTGGTTGGCTTTTATCAAGGCCGCGCAGCTTCAGGCGAAAATGCGCCGACTTATGATAAGTTGAACGGCCTTCGCCCAATCGAAGAAGTGCAAACAGATCTTTTTGCTATTTTAGATCAGTCAAAATAATCGCTTGTGCGTGTTTTGACTTTCAAAGAGCCCTAAGTCATATTAGGGCTCTTTTTTATTGTGCGCGTTATGGAGCAGGGCTGTGGAAAAAATCGCAGTAATTTTAGTATTGGCGCTGGCAGCTGTTGCGGTATTGGCAATGCTGTATTACAGCTTTAAGTTGCTGAAAAAAACCCAAGCGCAAGAAAAACAGGAACGGATGAATGCACAGCAAAAAGAATATCAACTGCATCCAAAACTAAAAAAAGAACAGCAGAAGCGCGATGAACAGGAACGTTAATGAATGAATATTGGCGAATGGCTTGGCCTGAGCAGAAGCGTTAAGCATCTAAGTTTTTAACTTTAATTGCGCGCGGCGCGCCAAATTCAAAACGGTCGGGCCAGTTGCAGACATCAGCAACAATGCATTCATTGCATTTGGGTTTGCGCGCGATGCAGCAATAGCGGCCATGCAGAATCAGCCAATGGTGAGAATCGACAATAAATTCTTTTGGAATTACTTTAACCAGACGCTGTTCAACTTCCAGCACATTTTTACCGACTGCTAGACCAGTGCGGTTGCCGAGCCGGAAAATGTGGGTATCCACAGCCATAGTTGGCTGTCCAAAGGCTGTATTCAGCACGACATTCGCTGTTTTGCGTCCAACACCGGGCAATGCTTCAAGATCTGCGCGGTTATCCGGCACTACGCTGTTGTGCTTTTCAATCAGTATTTTGCAGGCTTTAATGACATTTTCGGCTTTCGAATTATACAGCCCGATGGTTTTAATATAGGCTTTGAGACCATCTACACCCAGCGCATAAATGGATTCCGGCGTATTGGCCACTGGAAACAGCTTATCGGTGGCTTTATTCACGCTGACATCCGTTGCTTGTGCAGAAAGCGTAACCGCGACCAGCAGCTCAAAAGGACTTGAATAGTTCAGTTCCGTTTTGGGATTTGGGCGCTGTTCACGCAGGCGTTCAAAAAAAGTTTGAATCTGCTTCTTGGTCATGTTTTTAACAGCCATTGCTTAAGCCTCCTGCAGCGCGAGCAGCTGTTGGGTCAGTTCATCCAGCAGTTGGCGTTTCACGCTGTCTTCGCGCACGCTGAGCTGTTTTTCAAGCTTTTTAATTTGGGTACGCAGCTTGGCCAGTTCAATGGTGGTTCTAGCGTCATGCGTTGAGGCTTTTTTCTGCAGCTTTTCTGCGACTTCTATATTGGGTAATGTATCCGTCTGATTCGAAAAGCGTGCAAACAGCGCAGTATCAATTTCGGCGCGAACTACAGGGCCTTTGCGGTTTAGACGGCGTTTTTCTTCACGCTGAATATGCGCATAGTAGCGCGCCCGCAAATCATTTTGCTCCGCAATGCGTGCCGGTTCATCAGGCAAGCTATGCAGGTCTTCAACTAAATCAATGCAGTCAACTGGGCAGGGCGGAATACACAGCTCGCATCCAGTACATAAATCTGTCAGCACAGTGTGCATTAATTTACCTGAACCGATGATGGCGTCCACTGGGCAAGCGCTAATGCATTTGGTGCAGCCGATGCATTCATCTTCACGAATTACAGCTTTCATGCGCTGCGGACGCCCGTCTGCCTGTACAGGCCATACGCTTTCTTCCGCAGGCATTGGATTGCGTGCTAAAAGCGCCGCTAACGCATCAGCTACAGGCTGGCCGCCTGGCACGCATTTGTTAGCATCTTCTCCTTCTGCGATTGATTTTGCATACGGCAGGCAGCCGTCACGGTGCCCGCATAGTCCGCATTGTGTTTGGGGCAACAAGGCATCAATTTTTTGAATGAGAGAAATTTGAGTATTCATGAATAACCGGTATAGCGCAGCGCAGTTAAAAAAATCGCTTAATCGGCCATATTAGCATGTTTTTCAATAGAATTCCTGCGCCCAAAAATAGGACTAAAAGCGCATTATTTTTGAGCATAAATTGGCAATTTATTATGATTAAAAGTTATACGACTTATAACTAAAAATAAGGTTTAATCAATTTAAAATCATGTTCTATATAGAAAAATAAAGTTTTTTAAAAAAACTATTGCTGAATAGTTACAAAAGATATTTAATATTTTGCGCCAAAATAAATCATCGATTGAAGTTTTGACCGATTTTGATCCATTTTCTGCTGAGGATTAAGCGTTGAAATACAACAGCCTTAACGAATTTCTAGATTACGTAAAATCACGTGATGCACATCAACCTGAATTTCTTCAAGCTGTTGAAGAAGTAATGACCAGCCTTTGGCCGTTTATTGAAAAAAATCCGCAATATGCTGATTACGGTCTGCTCGAGCGTCTTGTAGAACCTGAACGCGCAATCCAATTCCGTGTTTCTTGGGTAGATGATAAAGGCCAAACTCAAGTGAACCGTGCATTCCGTGTACAGTACAACTCTGCAATTGGTCCATTCAAGGGCGGCATGCGTTTCCACCCTTCTGTGAACCTTTCAATCCTGAAATTCTTAGGCTTTGAACAAACTTTCAAAAACGCTTTGACTACTCTGCCTATGGGCGGCGGTAAAGGCGGCTCAGATTTTAACCCTAAAGGCAAATCTGAAGGCGAAATTATGCGTTTCTGCCAAGCATTAATGATCGAGCTTTACCGCCATCTTGGCTCTAACACAGACATCCCTGCGGGCGATATCGGTGTGGGCGGCCGTGAAGTTGGTTATATGGCTGGCATGATGAAAAAGCTGAGCAATGACACTTCTTGCGTATTTACCGGTAAAGGCTTGTCTTTCGGCGGTTCATTGGCGCGTCCTGAAGCAACTGGTTTCGGTACTGTGTATTTCGCTGAGGAAATGCTGAAAACCCGCGGTGAGAGCTTCAAAAATAAAGTAGTTGCCATTTCAGGTTCAGGTAACGTTGCGCAATATGCAGCTGAAAAAGCTATGTATTTAGGTGCGAAAGTGGTTTCACTTTCTGACTCTAACGGTACTGTACATGTAAAAGATGGTTTCACTGCTGAACTTCTTGCTGAAGTCATGGAGCTGAAAAACGTTAAACGTGGCCGTATCTCTGAGTTCGCCTCTAAGCACGGTTTTGAATATCTTGAAGGCCAACGTCCTTGGTCTATCAAATGTGATATCGCATTGCCTTGCGCAACTCAAAATGAGCTGGATGCAGATGATGCTGCAGCGCTTCTTGCTAACGGTGTAATCTGTGTTGCTGAAGGCGCAAATATGCCTTCAACTTTGGAAGCAGTGGAAAAATTCGTTGAAGCGAAAATTCTTTATGCTCCAGGTAAAGCTTCAAATGCTGGCGGTGTTGCAACTTCTGGTCTTGAAATGTCACAAAATGCCATCCGTTTGGGCTGGACTTTTGAAGAAGTTGACGAACGCTTGCATGCAATCATGAAAGAAATCCACCGCAATTGCGTAAAATACGGTACTGAAGCTGACGGTACAATCAACTACGTAAACGGTGCAAACATTGCAGGCTTCGTAAAAGTTGCTGATGCGATGCTGGCTCAGGGCGTTTACTAAGTTCTGAAGCTGTAAAAAAACCGGCGCATTGCGCCGGTTTTTTATGCTTGCAGCAAATGAAATCTCATTTATCTTTCGGATTTACTGTAAGTATATGCTTTTAAAATGACTTTTTTCTTAGTGTTTTATCACTTAAGCGCGTCCTTAATGCAATTAAAAACGCGCACAAATAACAGAACTGTCTGGTGTTTATAGTGTGCCTTTTACTGCTTCACGTTCAATAATCATATCCTGAACATAAGCATATTTAGATTGATCGGCAGCTGGATTTTTCAATTCATAGCGTTTAATACGCACGACTTGGCGCTCATTTGGATTATGGCTATAGCCTTCAATGCGGTTATAAAATAGCGTCCAATCTTTGTCTACTTGGGTTTTTACGCCATTGTCCGCATATTTGATTTCACGTACCTGCAGGCAAGTTTGCGGCGCTACGCCAATGCAAGATTTGGTTTGCGGTGAAATTTCTAGAAAAATAGTTTCACCTTGAGTTTGGTATTTTGTTTCAGGTGTCATTTTCCCAGTAAAAATATACTGTTGACCATCCGCAGCAGTCAGTGTGAGCGTAGGCTGTTCAGGATTATTTAAATTCAGCTTAAATGGCACTTTTCCGCTTTGGAAAATTGCGCCAGCTAAGGCCTCCTGTTTCATGGCATCACCAGTGCAAGCCATTTGTGTAGCCATCATGCTGCCAGTGACCAGTGTTCCATTTTGCACTGACCAGCTTGACCCCATATTGTTGCAGCTGGTAGAAATGCTTAAACGGCCCTGAGTATCAAAATTAAGTACCAAAGGTTTAGCCGCGCCAGTATCAGCACTCCATTGATACGCGCTCAAAGTTTTATCAGCATTTTGCTGCTGCAGTACAGACACGGCGATATCTCCAGCTTTTTGAATGTCACTTGATTGGCAGGCTGCTAAGGCCAAAGGAATTAGAGCTGCTGCTAAAAATTTTAGTTTCATGGTTTTCTCAGTTTTTCATCAAGGTTAATTTTAGAGAATTTGAGCCAGAGATTAGTCGATTGCGGTATGCAATGCATCATCAGGCTGTGAAGCTTTTAAAAGTTACAAATAAAGTAATGCTCCAATTCTCATAAGCTCATGCTGGCATCATGGCAGGTCTTGGTCTGTTGGTCCATTGGCGTATAGTGCGAACAGACTATGTAGTGCGCTCTTTTAATTTAGCATGAAAATTACAATAAAATTCAATGGTTAAAATTTCAATACATTTAAATTGTCTTCGTAATTTCAGTGATAGAATTTTCTGTTGAAAACGCTAACATCTAGATATTCATCACAAATGTGCTTTTTAAATCATATTTGCATTTTCGATAAGCAGTGATTTGATTATTCTAATCATGTTTATAAGTCTAAACATAATTAAAAGCATTTAAGTGGTTGAATTCAAATAACAGATGAAGAATAGCTGAACTGTATTAGAAAAAAATGGATACGTTTTGAGGCTTTAAGTATCAAAATGTATCCATAAATAATTATTTGTTAAATTATAATTATATTTTATAAATTAGTCGAAACGGTAAATATCCATTCCTAGCGAACCCATGCTAAAGCTGCTGTGGACCAAACTAAAGCGGAGTCCGCTTCCCATGGCAAAGAACAGCGGTGCGAAATGCTCAAGTGTTGGGTGATTGCGCTGTACATAAGGAATATTTTGCCAATCCAGCACTGCATCGTAGTCGCTGTGGGTGAGTTTACTCACGACATAATTACGAAACACAGATGCCCACTCTGGTACGGGCGCGGGCTGGCGGTTCCATGAAAGTTCACGCAAATTGTGCGTAATGCTGCCAGAGCCAATAATAAGCATTTGCCGCTCGCGCAGCGGTGCAAGAGTTTGGCCAATTTTATAAATTTCCTGTGCAGATAGATGCATCGGCAATGAAATTTCAACTACAGGAATGTCTGCAGTGGGATACATATGCAGCAGCGGCATCCATACTCCGTGATCTCTCGGGCGTGTACTATTGGCATGTGCGTCAAAACCGGCTTCTGCAAGCATATGCAGCATTTCTTCAGCCAGCGCAGGCTGTCCAGGAGCAGGGTAGCGGAGCTCGTATAGCTTTTGCGGAAAACCGCGGAAATCATGCCAAGTTTCAGGACGGACACCGGTGCTGATCTCTAAACTGTCACTTTCCCAGTGCGCAGACATGACAATTATGGCTTCCGGTTTTGGCAAATTTAAACTTAGGCGCTCCAGCGCAGGGCCGACCAATTCTGGGTTAATTGCCAGCATCGGTGAGCCATGTGAAATAAATAAGCCGGGAAGGGTTTGCAGATTCATAGCTGGACGCCTAAGGTTGATGGTGCATGCATTGTGACAAAATACAAAGTTGATATAAACCGTGATTAATCAACATTACGTTGCATTTGCGCAACGCTTGATTTGCTTAACCTGCGCGGTGATAGGGATGATTGTGGTTAATACTCATAGCGCGGTAGAGCTGTTCTATCAGCATGACGCGAACCATGGGATGAGGCAGCGTGAGCTTTGACAGAGACCAATGCCAAGCCGCAGCCTTGCGTACGGCTTCTGAATGGCCATCTGGACCGCCAATGGCCAGCACAATGTCGTTGCCCTCAAGCATCCAGCCTTTCATGGTTTCTGCCAGTTTCTCTGTGCTGAACTCTCGGCCGCCAACTTCCAGTGCAATGAGAGTTTCATTTTGCTTCATGGCATTTAAAATGCTGTCGCCTTCAATTTGACGGTATTTCAAAATGTCCGCTTCCGAATCATTTTTACCGCGTTTGGCCATTGGCAATTCGATGATTTGCGTTTGAACGAAGGGCTGTATGCGTTTGAAATAGTCTTCAAAGCCAGTCAGCACCCATGCCGGCATTTTTTGGCCAATGGTAATAATGCGGATTTTCATAGCAGCGGTTATACAGTGGAAACGCCCATTATAACGTTGAATCTTCGCATTGCTAATGTCCGACACAATTTGCAATTGAATTGCCGGAGCTGTTGCTGGTTTAATATTCATCAGGCTGGAAATTTGGCTAGATAAATGCAGCTGCAAAAAATGTTGGATAATAATAAATGAAGCTGGAATATAAGGATATGAAGTATCAGTACTGGGCGCAGGCCCTCTGCTTTTCTGTTGCTGTCTTTGTGGTGCCGCATGTGCAGGCTGGAGCGCAGCGCAGTGCAGAATCACAAAATTTAACGGTATATATGGAACAGCTGCTGGGCGGTGGCTCATTTCGAAATTTTAAAGATATTAGAGAGTTAAACCGGGTATCCAGCTGGATACGCGAACAGATGCGCCTATTTAATGTGCCATGTCAGTATCAAACCTATAAAGTGAATGATCAGGCTTACCGCAATGTTGTTTGTTCACTCAGAGGCGCCAGTGCAGATAAAGTGATTCTTGGGGCGCATTATGACGTCTATGCCGATAAACCGGGGGCTGACGATAATGCCTCAGGCGTGGCTGGCGTGATAGAAGCCGCGCGTATTCTTAGCGCAGAGAAACAGCCACTGAAAACCGGCGTCGATTTTGTTTTTTATACTTTAAAAGAAGGGCCATTTAGCGGTACCGAGTCAATGGGAAGCTATGTACATGCCAAATCTGTGGAAAAGCAGCGAGGCAATATAAAAGGTGTGTTTATTTTGGAAAATATTGGCTATTTCGATCCCAGGGATGTGCAGGAATATCCTCTGGGGCTGAGCTGGATTTACCCGAGTCATGCTAATTTTATTGCAGCTGCTGGAAATCTGCAGTCACGCGGATTGACCGCAGATTATTGTGCGGAAATGCGCACTTTAAATCAGTTGCAATGTGAGCGCGTGATTGCGCCATCGTTTGTGCAGGCAATGGATTTTTCAGACCATAACAATTATTGGGCTTTTAATCTTCCAGCTATAGTCATTACAGATACTGGCAGTTACCGCAATAAATATTTGCACAGTGAAAAAGATACAATTGAAAACTTGGATGCGGAGAAAATGGCGCAGGTGGTCAATGGGTTGGTCAATACGGTTTTAAAGTAAACTGTTTGTAAAGCACAAGGCTGATTAAAGCAAAAATCCAGTGAGGCGCATGCGTACGTTGCCGATTAAAGGTTAGAAACAGCAGTTCAACATATGCGGGTTTATTTTCAAGCCTGATAAAAATTGAGGCACAATGAACAGCTGTTTTTGCCAAGAGAAAAAATATTCACATTGCATAACATTAAAGCGTGCTGCAATTCCTGTGCGTTTGAACATGTCATTTAAGTGATAGATAAGAATGGGCCAGTGGAGAATTTAGAGGAGTGCAGGGGAAGCGATGCTAAAAATAAGGGCATGGTTAAAACAGAGACGCCATAAAAAACGCAGTCCTGAAAGCCTTTGGACTGCGATAAAAGGTCACCCGCCTGGAGATGCAGATGACCATTTAAGACTTAGCCAATTCATAAAATGAAAAATCAATGCTAAGCGCTTAAGTCAGCAGAAACATACAGCGCGTATGTATCTAGTATAAAGATGAGGGGAAAATAGCATTTTTCAAGTAAGTTTTGGGTGGATATTTAATTTTACATTTCAGGTTTTGGATTTGGAAAATGCATGGGTGCTGGTTGTAATGCATTGGCCAAATAGATGAAACCGGTAAGTTAAAATCGCCTTTTCACTCATCACGCAGCAAATGTTGATCAGCTTAGAAGACTGCAGCGCCGGCCAGTGCAAAGATGTAAAACTACAAACAGTATTTATGGCAGGATTCTGCTATAAACATTTGTCAGTAGAAAATGCTGATAAGATTAATGTACCCTTAAATTGCCGCTTTGCAAATAATTGTTTAAATTTTGATCATAAAATTACAAAAGATGTTTGTCCTCAAGCCCTAAATGACTGCATCCGTTTCAGCATTTTTACGAAAATTTAAAAGGTTAGAGCAAGTATTTTCTGAATCAGTATTCAATTACCGCAAGTAGCTAAGGCTGGGAGCTGCATGCATGATGTCCTTAGCTTAGACGCTATTTTTTTAGCAGCATGTCATGTTTCAGCTTCTGAGTGTTTTGCATAAAGGACTATGCCTCGGCGGCGCATTTCAACCTGTAACGCCGAGGCAGTATTATTGCATTGAGTGAATGCCAAACATATTGCCTTCGGTGTCAAAAGCTAAAACAATATGGCCAAACTCTCCAATGGACATTTTAGTTTGGTGAACTTTACCGCCAGCCGCATTAATTCTGTCTTGTTCATTGGCGCAATTTTCACTGCTGAAGTAGATGATAGTGCTGCATCCGCCTGCGGATACGCCTTCTCTTTTGACTAAAGCGCCTGATGATCCATATTGATTCATATCTGAGGGAAATGCCCACATTGCCATGCTTTGATCTGCAGGATTACTGAGCGGGGTGAGCTGTATATTCAGTAAAGTTTCATAAAATTCTTTGGCTCTGTCTATATCATCGACATAAATTTCAAACCAGCACACAGCGTTTGGCATAACAATCTTCCTCTTTTTTATTTGCATGATTGAGTTGGTTAAAAAGCAATCTATTTATTATGCGCCAAATGTTTAAATGCGGAATTTAATTATTGTAAGAGTTCATATTCATTTTTAAATCTTTGTTTAATTGGACGGGTACTAACAGAGCATTAAGGTGAATTGCAGTCTTCTAAAAATAAAAAAGAGCGCCGGAGCGCTCTTTTTATACGGATGTCAGATTAATGGCGTGCCGCTTTGCCTTCACCTGCCGCTTTAACGATGGGCGCTTTTACCAGCGGTTTAGGCATATCGACTAAAGCCAACGGTAAAATCTCATCGATGCTTTTCACCGGTTTAATTTCCAAACCTTCTTTAACATTGTCTGGAATTTCAGACAAGTCGCGGACGTTTTCCTGTGGAATAAACACCAGCTTGATGCCGCCGCGGTGAGCAGCCAGAAGCTTCTCTTTTAAACCGCCAATACGCATTGCGCGGCCGCCTAAGCTGGTTTCACCTGTCATTGCGATATCTGGACGGATTGCAATGCCAGTGAATGCAGACACTAGGGCAGTAGTCAGCGCCAAACCAGCAGACGGGCCGTCTTTTGGTGTTGCGCCTTCCGGCAAGTGAACGTGCACATCAGTTTCTTCAAAGCGAGAGGCTTCAATACCCAGCTCATCTGCACGGGTACGCACTACAGTCATCGCAGCAGTAATCGATTCTTTCATTACATCGCCCAATGAGCCTGTTGTAATGAATTTACCTTTACCTTTCACTGCAGCGACTTCAATAGTCAGTAATTCACCGCCCACTGAAGTCCAAGCCAAACCGTTAACACGGCCGACTTGCGCTTCTTCTTCCGCCATACCGAAGTCAAACTTATGTGGACCCAAGTAGTCAGGAAGATTCGCTGAAGTCACATCAACTTGCAGATTTTTAGCCTTTTTGCTGACCGCTTCTTTTACCACTTTACGTGCAATTTTAGACACTTCACGCTCAAGGCTGCGTACACCCGCTTCGCGAGTATAGCGCTGCACGATATCGCGGATGGCTTCTTCATGCACAGTCAGTTCTTTTGCGCGCAGGCCATTGTTCTTAATTGCTTTAGGAACAAGGTAGCGTTCTGCAATATTCACTTTTTCATCTTCGGTGTAACCCGGCAGACGAATCACTTCCATACGGTCTAACAGCGCTTCTGGAATATTCATGCTGTTGGCAGTACAGATGAACATCACTTCAGATAAATCCAGATCAAGATCTAAATAGTGATCGTTGAATTTATTGTTTTGTGATGGATCCAATACTTCAAGCAGCGCAGAAGCTGGGTCGCCGCGATAGTCTTGCGCCATCTTGTCGATTTCATCGAGCAAGAACAGCGGGTTCTTCACGCCGACTTTAGTTAAAGACTGCACAATTTTACCCGGCATCGCGCCAATATAAGTACGGCGGTGACCGCGGATTTCCGCTTCATCACGCACGCCACCCAGCGCCATACGGACAAACTCACGGCCGGTGGCTTTCGCTACAGATTCGCCCAGTGAGGTTTTACCTACACCCGGAGGGCCAACTAAGCACAGAATCGGGCCTTTAAGTTTTTTCACACGCGACTGAACTGCAAGATATTCCACAATGCGGTCTTTGACGTCATCTAAGCCGTAATGGTCCGCATCTAAAATTTCTTGCGCTTTGGCCAAGTTAATGCTGACTTTGCTGGCTTTATTCCAAGGTGTATCTAAAATCACCTCTAAATAATTGCGAACGACAGCCGCTTCACTTGATGCAGGCTGCATTGCTTTGAGCTTGCGGAACTCCGCTTCAGCTTTTTTGCGCACATGTTCAGGCAAGTCTGCTTCAGCTAAACGTTTTTCAATTTCCGCAACGTCATCTTCTGCGCCGCCATTCATGTCAGAAAGTTCACGCTGAATGACCTTCATCTTTTCATTGAGGAAGTATTCGCGCTGGTTTTTTTCCATTTGACGTTTAACAGAATCGTGCAAAGTCTGTTCGATTTGCTGTTCTTCAGACTGCTGCAGCAAGTAAGTCATCAGTTCTTGCAGATGCGCTTCGAACTCATCGTGCTCTAAGAATTTTTGTTTAACATCAATATTCAGCGGCACGCGGGTTGCGACGAAGAACAGCAATTGCAGCAAGTCGTCAATTTTGTTGGCGGCGGCAATCAGTTCACGCGCATTGCGCAGTTTTGCTTCCGCATACTGGGCAAACAATGCGCGCAATTCATCAATACGCGAATCTTCAGCGCTGTCCGCATCTTGAACAGTCATTGGGCTTAAGCTGTGTTCTGCAGACAGGTAATCTTCGTTATCGATGATTTTTACCAGCTTTGAACGGTGCAAGCCTTCAATTAATACTTTTATACAGTTTTCGTCATTTTCGTGATTCACAACTTGCACAATCTTCGCGACAGTACCGTATTGATAAAGGTTGTCGTGATCAATTTCTTCTGTAAGAGAATCTTTTTGTGCAACTACAAATACTAAATTGTCACTGTTACGAGCCACATCAACTGCATTGATCGATTTTTCACGACC
>JASLHF010000021.1 GCA_030152275.1 Acinetobacter sp.
GCCAAAGTTGGTCACATTGGTAATCACGCCTTCCAGCTGCATGCCTTCAGTCAATTGTGAAACTTCTGTGATGTCTTCACGGAACTTCGCTGTACGGAATTCTGGACGCGGGTCACGGCCTGGTTTTTCCAGCTCAGACAGTACATCTTGAATAGTTGGCAAACCAAATTTTTCATCAGTAAAAGCAGATGCATCCACTTGGCGGATAATTTCGCTGTTTCCGATAATGTCTTTCACTGTTGTTGCTTTTGCTTCAACAATTTTATTCACCAAACCGTATGATTCAGGGTGTACTGCAGAAGCATCTAGAGGTTCAGAACCATCTTGAATGCGCAGGAAGCCCGCGGCTTGTTCAAAAGTACGTTCACCCAAACGCGGTACGTTTTTCAACGCTTGGCGGTTGTCAAAACGACCGTTTTCTTTACGGAAATCGACAATCTGCTGCGCGATTGATTTATTCAAACCCGCAATGTAGCCTAAAATAGCCGCAGATGCCGTGTTGACATCTACGCCTACCGCATTCACACAGTCTTCAACCACGGCATCCAAGGTATTGGCTAAACCCGTTTGATTGACGTCGTGCTGATATTGACCTACACCAATCGATTTAGGATCAATCTTCACCAATTCTGCCAATGGATCTTGCAGACGGCGTGCAATTGATACTGCACCGCGGATTGATACATCTAAATCTGGCAATTCATTCGACGCCAATTCTGACGCAGAATAAACCGATGCGCCAGCTTCAGAAACAGAAACACGAGTCAACTGTAAATCACTGTTGGCCGCCATCATTTCAGCCACTACCGCTTCAGTTTCGCGGCTTGCTGTACCATTGCCAATCGCAATCAGATCAACATTAAACTCGCGGCATAGACGCGCAAGCTCAGCAATTGAACCCTCTTTATCATCTTTCGGCGCAAATGGGTAAATTGTGCTGTGCGCAACCACATCGCCTGATTGGTTGACTACGGCCAATTTCACGCCGGTACGGATACCAGGGTCAACACCCAGCGTACAGCGCGCGCCTGCAGGTGCAGACAACAATAAATGACGCAGGTTTTCTGCAAACACGTTCATTGCTTCAGCTTCTGCAGCCAAACGTTTTTCAGTCAGCAATGAATGCTCAATTGCAGGACGGACTTTGCCCAGCCAGAACAATTTTGCAGTTTGCTTTAAATAATCTTGACGGCTTTGCGGCTGAACAGTGTCTAGGTCGTATTCAGTTTCAATGCGAGTCAATGGCGCAGCGTCTTCGCCATCTACTTTTAAGCCCAAAACATTTTCTTGACGGCCGCGCAGCATCGCCAATAAACGGTGTGACGGCACTTTGTTTAGATTTTCAGAAAAATCAAAGTAGTCACGGAATTTCTTGCCGACTTCTTTTTTCTCGTCAGATGCGACTAAGCTTTTCAGCACCGCAGTTTTAGCAAATGTTGATTTCAATTCAGCAGTCAACGCAATATTTTGCGCCCAATCATCAATTAAGATGTGCTGAATGGCATCCAGCTGGCTTTCTGTGTCTGGATAATCTTCATGGCTAAAGCCCGCTAAAGCTTCGGCTGGATCGACTGATTCTGCAAATATTTTTTCTGCAATCGGGCCTAAACCCGCTTCTTTCGCTTTAAATGATTTGCTGGTGCGTTTTGGACGGTAAGGCGCGTAAATTTCTTCTAGGGCATTTTTGGTTTCTGCGCCGTTTACACGCGAAAGCAGGTCATCCGATAATTTATTTTGTTCTTTCAGTGATTCAATGACTTTTTCACGGCGCTCATATAAATCACGTAAGTATGACAAGCGCGTGTCGAGCTGGCGTAACTGCGTATCGTCTAAGCCTTGAGTTACTTCTTTACGGTAACGCGCAATAAATGGAACGCTGGCACCTTCATCAATTAATTTAATGGCAGCTTCAACTTGATTTGGACGTACGGCAATTTCTTTTGCCAACTGCTGAACTAAGTCAGTCATCGTATGTGATCCCACAAGGATAAGTTCTAAAAGCCATGATTATAAAGACCAAGTGCATAAAATCCACAATTGTTTTTATTAATTTATTAACGGCTTTTATTGCCAATTCACTTCATTTTCACCTTTTTACGGTAAAGTTTTAATGAAACATCCATTTAGCGCCAAAAATTACAGCAAAAGCTGCACCAATCCATGTATATATTTGGTATCTATGTCTTGATTTTAACTGCAATATTTGTTGCTTTAGAACATAGTCAACAGATACGAATGAATCGTATACTGAAGTTATATTAACTTTTGTTACGAAGACAATAAAGAATAAGGAGCACATCATGAGTTTAGTGGTACCTGCTGAAAAGACTGATGCCGTACAAGCTGAAACTGACCGCGTAGAACGTATTCTGGTGGTCGATGATGATGTGCGTCTGCGTACCCTTTTACAGCGCTTTTTAGAAGATAAAGGCTTTGTTGTAAAAACCGCACATGATGCGACGCAAATGGATCGCCTATTGCAGCGTGAATTGTTCTCACTGATCGTGCTGGACTTTATGCTGCCGGTCGAAGACGGCTTAAGCATTTGCCGCCGTTTGCGTCAGTCCAACATTGATACGCCAATCATTATGCTCACCGCGCGCGGCAGCGACTCTGACCGTATTGCGGGCTTAGAAGCAGGCGCAGATGACTATTTGCCAAAACCGTTTAACCCGAATGAACTGCTGGCGCGTATCCGCGCGGTGCTGCGCCGTCAGGTGCGCGAAGTTCCGGGCGCGCCAAGCCAGCAAATGGAAGTGGTGTCATTCGGTCCGTGGTCACTGGATCTGTCTACCCGTACATTGACCCGTGAAGGCCAAGTGGTCACCTTGACGACGGGTGAATTTGCGGTGCTCAAAGCCTTGGTGCAGCATCCGCGTGAACCGCTGACCCGCGACAAACTGATGAATTTGGCCCGCGGCCGTGAATGGGGCGCAATGGAACGTTCGATTGATGTCCAAGTATCCCGCCTGCGCCGTTTAGTGGAAGAAAACCCTGCCCGCGCGCGCTACATTCAAACTGTATGGGGCGTAGGCTATGTCTTTGTTCCAGATGGCGCTGAGTAAGCCATAACTAAACGGCACATTGAAGTTCATTCACTTCATCTAAGGTCCGGACACGCCATTTTTAATTTATCGATGAACAGCTTGTTCGGAATTACGTGACCGCTCATTCGCAACTGTTCGAGACAGGAGGCATACAATAAATTTTGTTTCTGCGATGAATAAATTTTATTGCCGCAAGAGAACGAGTTTTGCGAATGAAATGGTTTTGCCTACTTTTGCCGAAACAAAAGTAGGTCGAACCGTAGGTTATTCCATCACATCAAGTCAAATGGCAAGACGCCGCCGCGCGGCACAATGGCATCTAAAAATAAAAGCAGAAAATAATGATGCATCAATTCAGGATTAATTCGTGAAACTTGAACCCATCGATCCGCAAAAATTTACCGAATACGCAGCCTATCAGGAAAAAAAACGTTCCCCAAGCGAGCGTTTTTTAGACAAAATCAAGCCCCGCTCCGCCGCCATGCGCACCACTGTTTTGGTGCTGTTCACGGTGCTGTTTAGCCTATTCATGTCGCTGTGGTTTTTTTGGCGAACACTTTATCTTCCAGAAATTCAACAACATGCGCGCTATCTAGCGGTTGAGTTGGAAATTATCAACAATCCCGATTTACGCATTTTCCACAACAATGCCGAAGTGGACGTAGACGCATGGATGAAAAATCGGGTCGGTATCGAATACATCACCGACCGCAAAGAATTTCCCAACGTTAAAGATAAAGTGATCGCAGAATTCTTTACCAATCAGATTGAAAAGAAACTGGCGAAAGAGATGCGCATTGACAATGCAACGGTCTACTTTCAATTTAAGCCTGATCCGCGCATTTGGATTCAAACCCCGGAAATGAACGGCAACTGGGTGCGTGAACCGCTCAAAACCTATGCCAATTACAGCCCTGAACTGATTTTAGGCTGGCTCTTAGGCATTCCGCTGATTGCTGCAGTGATTATTTTAACCTTGGTGCGTCAGCTGAACCGGCCGCTGCGCCGGCTGCAGCATGCCGCCAATGGCTACAGCAAAACCGGCACTGCGCCATATTTGGAAACCAATCACGGCCCGCAGGAAATCCGTGAAGTGAACCAAGCCTTCAACCACATGATTTATACGCTGGAACAGACTGAACGCGACCGCCGCATCATGCTGGCTGGAATTTCACATGATTTGCGTACACCATTGACCCGCATTCGCCTCAGCGCAGAAATGATGCCGGATGATGACTTCTTAAAAGAAGGCCTGATTTATGATGTGGAAGATATGGATGCGATTTTGAATCAATTCATTTCTTATATGCGTGACGGTTCAGATGAAGAACCGCAGGATACGGATATCAATATGCTGCTGCAGGAGCTGATCATCCAGTTCAAGCCTTTGGATATCCGCTTTAACCCTCAAGAGGTGCCGGTCATTCAAGCCCGAAGCCTGTCACTGAAGCGCCTGATCGGCAACCTGATCAATAATTCCAAGCGCTACGGCGCCGAACCGATTGAACTCAGCGCGCATGTAGAAGATGAGCAGCTGATGATTAGCGTGGCGGACAATGGTGAAGGCATTCCAGACAACCAAATTGAAGACTTGATGCAGCCTTTTGTGCGCGGCAATGATGCACGAACTATCCAAGGCAGCGGTTTAGGCTTGGCGATTGTTAAGCGGATTGTCGACATTCACGGCGGTCATCTTTTAATCCATAATCGGCCGCAAGGCGGCTTGGAAGCGATCATTTCACTGCCGCTCAAAAAAACCGAAGATGATGAAATTTCAACCAACAGCCCATTGGAAAAAATTAAGCAAACTTTCAGTGAACGCTTCTAGCAAGCGTTCAAATAACGAACAAACAGTTTTGTTCAATCATTAATCAAGCTTAGTTTTTGTTTTTTAAAACAATATCTTAAAAACCATAAAAAAATCTTATACCCGCATTTTTTCAAAAAATTAGACCTTAGCCTAACAGGTATGCAAAATAGCTTTTTTGATCGGTACAATCCGTATCAGTTTTGAGATTTCCCAGAGAGTAAAACATGTCTTTAGATCGCATTCGTTTGGCATCACTTCACGATAAAGTTATCAGCGCTGAACAAGCTGCTGCATTTATCAAAGATGGCATGACGGTAGGTATGAGCGGATTCACACGCGCAGGTGAAGCGAAAGCTGTACCGCTTGCATTGGTGAAACAAGCAAAAGAAAACCCATTGAAAATCACATTGATCACGGGTGCGTCTTTAGGTAATGACCTCGACAAGCAATTAACAGAAGCTGGCGTTCTTGCACGCCGTCTGCCATTCCAAGTAGACAATACGTTACGTAAAGCAATCAACAAAGGCGAAGTGATGTTCATCGATCAGCACTTGTCTGAAACTGTTGAACAAATGCGTAATCTGCAGTTGAAAAAACCAGACGTTGCAGTCATTGAAGCTGTTGCGATTACAGAAGACGGCGGCATCATTCCAACAACTTCTGTGGGTAACTCTGCAAGCTTTGCTATTTTTGCTAAAGAAGTAATTGTAGAAATCAACACCAACTTAAGCCCTGCTTTTGAAGGTCTGCACGATATCTACATCCCGTCTTACCGTCCGACCCGTCAGCCAATTCCATTGACTCAAGTAGACGAGCGTATCGGTACACAAGCAATCAATATTGATCCTTCAAAAATTGTCGGTATCGTATTTAACAACGAATACCATGACTCTCCATCAACTGTGACTTTACCGGATGATGAGACTCAAGGCATTGCTAACCACCTGATCGCATTCTTTGAAAAAGAAGTTGAAGAAGGCCGTTTGCCAAAAGATCTTGGCCCGCTGCAAGCAGGTATTGGCTCAATTGCCAACGCTGTCTTGACTGGCTTGAAAGAATCAAACTTTGAAGATCTTGTCATGTACTCAGAAGTACTTCAAGACTGTACATTTGAATTGATCGATGCAGGCAAAATGAAATTTGCTTCAGGTTCTTCAATTACGCTTTCTGCTAAATATGGCGAAAAAGTATTTAACAACCTTGAACAGTACAAAGACAAATTAGTTCTTCGTCCGCAAGAAATTTCGAACCACCCTGAATTGGTTCGCCGCTTAGGTATTATCGGCATCAACACTGCGCTTGAGTTCGACATTTACGGCAACGTAAACTCGACTCACGTATGCGGTACAAAAATGATGAACGGTATCGGCGGTTCAGGTGACTTCGCACGTAATGCGCACTTAGCAATCTTCGTAACCAAATCTATTGCGAAAGGCGGCGATATTTCTTCTGTTGTTCCATTTGCATCTCACATTGACCATGCAGAACATGACGTTGACATTCTGGTAACAGAACAAGGTCTTGCTGACTTACGTGGTCTTGCACCGCGTGAACGTGCTCGCGCAATTATCGATAACTGTGCGCACCCAAGCTACCGCCCGGCACTGAATGATTACTTTGACCGCGCATGCGCGAAAGGCGGTCAAACTCCGCACATTCTTCGTGAAGCGCTGTCTTGGCACATCAACTTCGAAGAAAATGGCCATATGCTGGCTGCTCAGCCAGAAGTTAAAACTGCTTAATCCCCAGTTTTAAGTCATAAAAAAACGCCCAAACGGGCGTTTTTTTATGACTTATCATATTTAAATTCATTCCTTTGAATTTAATCTAAATATATTTAAATATAATCTTGCAGAACATATTCCTTAATTCTGCATCAATACAGCTTAAGTTCCTTCATTAAACCACTGCCCATCTGGCTAAGCCCTTGGACAGACAATGTGCATTCTATAATGCCAATAGCCACTGCTTCACGCTTAATCTGCAGCAGTATTTCCCCTTGTGCATTAACGCTAAAGATTTTCTCCAGCGCTGTCCAGCTGCTGTTTAATCGCGTTTGCGGCGCCTCGGACAGCAGTGCATCCGCATTCATCCGATACACATCAGATATCCCGTTACTAAAAATCCCTGCTTGTCCGTACATATGGCTTA
>JASLHF010000032.1 GCA_030152275.1 Acinetobacter sp.
GTGGTATGTATTTCTGCAATTTTAGTGTATTTGGCGGCGCGTCATTTTGTTGCGGTGCCGGAAGTGCCGTCTATTGGCTTTACTATTTTTGGCGTGATTCTTTCAATTTTTTTAAGTTTCCGCAATACGGCATGTTATGACCGTTGGTGGGAAGGGCGAAAATTGTGGGGCGCTTTGATAGCCGCCACGCGCCATATTGCCCGCGATACCTATGTTTTGGAGGATGCTTCGCGTGATCTATTCATATATCGCGTAATGCTGTTTACGCATTTGCTGCGTGACCGCTTGCGTAAATGCAGCAATGACTTTGAGCATTACCGCGCACAGACGGGTTTCAGTGATCAGCAATGGCAAGCGCTAAATAGTCACATTAACCCGCCGCAATATGTGTTGGAGCAATTGCAAAAGGATATAGCGCGGCTGTATCAGCAGGGCAAAATTACGGACATTATTTATAGTGGCTTAACCAAGCACACGATTGCGCTGGGTGATATTCATGCCGGCTGTGACCGTATTTCATCAACGCCATTGCCTTTTTCGTATTCAGTGCTGCTGCATCGCGCAGTGTATTCATTCTGTTTTATTCTTCCATTTAGTTTGGAAGCCAGCTTAGGCATTTGGACGCCGGTTATTGTGGCCTTGATTGCATATCTATTTTTAGGTTTGGATGCCTTGAGTGCAGAACTTGAAGAGCCTTTTGGTGAACAGGAAAATGATCTGCCGCTGGATTCCATTGTGCGAAATATTGAACGGGAAATGCTGAGTTCTTTAGGTGCAGAGCTTCCTGAGCCTATTGCAGCGCTAAATGGTAATTTGCGCTAAATTTAACGCCAGTTGAAGCGCCTAATTTATGTAATCATGACAAGCGGATCATTCGGTTCTGTAACAGATGTTCGCTTGAGCATACGGGCGTGATTCAAAATGTTCACAATACAATATAGGGCTAGGCAGTAATTAAGTATTTATGCTATCACTGAAGGAAATACCCAAATGGGGCCTAGCGATGCATACTGTGATTAAAACCCAAATGCTGATCCGAAAATCAGTCAATATCGTGTTTAATGCCTTTGTTGATCCCTTGATAACCTCAAAGTTTTGGTTTAGCCAATCGAGCGGTTATTTGGAAAAAGGCAAAACAGTGACGTGGAAATGGGATAAATATGATGCGCAAGCCGATGTTCATGTGCTGGATATACATGAAAACGCATTGATTGTGATTGAATGGGAAGAACCCAAAACCAAAGTGGAGTTTAAATTTGAAAAGGTTTCCGCAATGGAGACTTATGTCACCATTCAAAATAGTCATATTGCGCTAGAAGGGCAAGCATTGATTGATTATGTGATTGACCGGACTGGGGGTTTTACGACGGTTCTGGACGCTGCAAAAATTTATTTAGAACATGGCATTCAGTCAAATTTGGTTCAGGATAAGTTTCCGCCTTTTGAAAATGACACACGCTTAAAATAAAAAACTCTGCTTAATTAATCATTAAGAAAATATGCAGGCGAATAGAACTATTATGATTTGAGAACATTGTGATATTTGTACAGATTGACCAATAAGCATGGATGAACGGGAGTGCTAACGGTTTTTGTGCTGCTGCTGTTTTAAATAGCTGTAGACTGGCATTTGCATTTTGGCTTTTTCACGCAGTTTCTTTTTGATATAAAATACAAGCGCAAAACAGGTGGTGGTGACAGTCAGCATCATGCTGCTCATATAACTCATTAATGAACTGATATAGCCAATAGTGGTCAGACGGTTCATCATACGGAAGACTTGTGGACTGCTTTCGACGCCGGTAATAGCCCATGTGCACAGATGTTCGCAGTTATTAATAATGAGATGGTAATTATTTTCATGCATGCGGGAGCGCATGCGGCGAACGACTTTACGCCCAGTATATTTTGGGGAGGCATAAGGCTGAATTTTAAATTTTTTGCCATGACAAAAACTTTCTAATGAAGTTATTTCAATAGGATGTTTTTTAAATAGGTGTGCAAATCCAGAGTAATGAATTACTCGGCCTCTGCCTGCGTAGATTCCATGATGGCTATAACCAAAATGCTTTATGATTAAATGCGCCCCTAAAGGAATCCGTAGTGTCTGCTGTTGCATATAGACGTTTACCGATAAAGCTGCAAGTGTATTTTTAAAGCTTAGTGTACTGCTTTTTTGTGAATTAATCGACTGATTTGGCAGGATAAGTGCGGAGATTAGTGTAGTGAAGCTGTTGTTTACAGGCACAAGCCTAATAGCGCAAATTCTTTTGATTTTTAGTGTATTTGTACAAAGCGTTTGTGCAAAAAATTTGGCACTTGACAGTTGGCATACAGAACAGCCTTTTCAAGCGGATGTTGTCGAGGTCAGTAATTTGGCGAATTTAAAGCTGTATTTATATGATCAGCGCAAACAGCCATATTTAAAATTTAGTGCTCTAAAGCAGAACTTGGCGCAGGAGTGTGTCGATTTGCAGTTCGCAATGAATGCCGGCATGTTTCAGCCAGATTATTCACCGGTAGGCTTATATGTAGAAAATGGTCGTGAACTGCGTGCTTTGAACCGCAGAACACAAGGTTATGGCAACTTTTTACTGCAGCCGAATGGTGTGCTGGCCTGGAATAATCAGCAAGCGAAGATACTGACTACAGATCAATATGCACAATCAGATTTCTCTGCGCTATATGCAACTCAATCGGGGCCTATGCTGGTCATACAGGGCAAGATTAATTCATTATTTTTGCCTGATGCCAGTTCAGCTAAAATTCGAAATGGTGTAGGCATTAAAAATGGTCAATTGTATTTTGTCATCAGCCGTGAACCAGTGACATTTTATCAATTCGCGTCTTTCTTTCTCAATGTGCTGTCAGTCCAGCAGGCATTATATTTAGATGGTTCTGTCTCCAGTCTGTATTCAGCACAGCTGCAGCGCAGTGAGGCGGGCAGAGCGCTTGGGCCTATGGTCGGTTATGGTATCCAATCTTTACAGCGGCCATGCCGGAACTGAGTCCAGCATGACACTTTCTGTTGTGATGGAATGACTCACTTAATGATTGATATCTGGTGAGATCATTACTTTATACAATTTATTTGCCGGCAAGACCCAAAAAAGCGCTTTGCATCTGGCATGATTTAACGGCTTCATCTTTATTCATATTTTTTATATTCGTTTCAAATTCTTTTTTCTGAGTTTTGATCTGATCTTCAGATAAGCCCATTTGTTTGGCCAAAGATTCGATTTTTTCCCAAGACTCATTACATTCTTTAGGCATTTGACTGCAGGCAGTTAACGTGAGCAATACAGCAGCTGCAGATGATAAAAATAATGCTTTCATGGTGATCCCCTATATCATTTTTTGATTTGAATAATTGAAAAATCAGTACTTATTTAAAAAAGCGAGCAACTCTCTAAAAAGCTGTTTTGAACAGCACGCTAAATATATAATATGCTAGCGCTGAGCCAGAAAGGAGGCTCTATTGAAGTCACTGGCTTAAAGATATAATAAAAAATAGAGATTTGAAAATAAAAAGGCATTTTATAAATAAAATGCCTTTTTAACGATATAAGTAAGGGGGCGGCTATTGCAACGGTAAATGCTGAAGCTCGTTCAATTCTTTGCGGCTGTAGCCGCGAGAAGCCAAAACCTTTTTAATACCAATAATCACGTCCTCATCTGTGGCTTTTGATAATGCCTGCAGAAGCTGTTCATTGGTTTTAAAAGAACAATCATTTTCAACACAGGCGATTTGGTTTTTATGCCCGTTTGTCTGTTCATTAGAAAACAGTTTTTGCCAAAAACTCATAGAGCCTTCATAAGCAGCCTAACATAGGACGAAATATAACCAAACTGTTAAATAAATCAATACGGCAAAAGAGATAAAAACATCAAGCAGTCATTATTTTTCCATAATTCATACCGAATGTTGAGGAAATGTACAGCTGTTAAATGAAAATGATGCGCTAAGCTATTCATTTAATGATCAATTAAAAAAGAGCTGTCGAAACAGCTCTTTTATTGCATATAAATGACATGAAATAAATTGTTTAAATTTTTTCCAGCAAAACACCAGATTCCACATGATGGGTGTAAGGAAATTGGTCAAATAGTGCAAATTTTGTAATTTTATGCGTTTGGCTGAGCAATTCTAGATTGCTGTGCAGAGTGTCTGGATTGCATGAAATATAAATGATCCGGTTAAAGCGCTGCAGCAATTTCAGTGTTTCATCATCAATACCTGCACGCGGCGGATCGACAAATACAGTATCAAAATTATAGCTTGAGATTTCAATTCCGGCTTCTTCTAGGCGGCGGAATTCACGTTCGCCGTTATAGGCCTGAGTAAATTCTTCTGCAGACAGGCGAGCAACCTGAATATTCTGAATAGCATTTTGCTGAATATTCCACTGCGCTGCATACACGGATGATTTTGCCAGCTCGGTCGCCAGAACCCGGTTAAAGCGGGTAGATAGAGGCAGAGTAAAATTACCGTTGCCGCAGTACAGTTCCAGCAAATCCTGATCGGAATGCTGGGCTGCTGTACAGGCCCATTCCAGCATTTTTTGGCAAACCTGCGCATTGGGCTGAGTGAAGCTGCTTTCAATTTGCTTATATTGATAGGTGCGGTCAAAGACTTGCAGTTCTTCTACAACATAATCATCCGACAGGATGACGCGCTGGCCTCGGCTGCGTCCGTAAATTTTTATATTGAGCTTTTCAGCTAAAGCTTTGGCTGCAGTTTCCCATGCGGTATCCAATGGACAGCGGTAAACCAGCGAAACCAGCATTTCACCTTTTAAAGTTGCTAAAAAATGAACTTCAAATAGGCGTTTAGATAAAATTTCTTGCGCTTTTAATTCATTCAGCAATAGCGGCATCAATGTGTTAATGCTTTGATCGGCAATGGCAAATTCATCAATGCGCACCACCTGCTTTTGCTGCGCGTCATCGCGTTCGAACATTGCATAAAACATGTCATCTTCAGTATGCCAAATACGGAATTCTGCACGCATACGGAAGTTCTGTTCAGGAGAGCGAAACACTTCTAATGAGGGAGGATTAAATTCGGCGAATTGCGCTGAAATACGCTCAACTTTTGCATCAAGTTGTTGCTGATAAGATGAAGTCATATACAGAAAAAGTCACAAACATGTTCAAAACAGGGATGTTAGCAAAGTTTGAACTTCAACGCTCAAAATATTATGAAATACTTTGGTTTTGGCATGTTTAAACTGCCATGAATTGCTCTTTGTTTTTAGATGGCTATTTTTAGTTTTCTTGCTGTACTGTCTTAAGCTGTAACAGCAGATGTTTGCATAAATGACTATATGCGATTTTTTGCTCAAAATGATTCAACACGGCTAACAGGCATGATAGAGCATGCAGATATAGGGCATGGAGCTATTTTTAAAGCTATAAAGTTTAAGATGAAATTTTAATCGTATGCCTCGGGCGCAGTCATTTTTGTGTTCAAAAGGCTTTAGAATGAATCTTTCTAATAGCAGTCTTTAAGCGGCGGAAGTCTTCATGTTCGATAAAATTTCAAAGTTATTTAAGAGCGGGAAACCGTCTGAAGAAGAGTTGTATTTAAATGAGCAGAATATACGCATTGATCCTGAAGCAGGTTTTATTGTAGATGGTGTTGTTTTAAATCAAATGCTGGGCGCGCGCTTGCAATATTTATCTAACCGGCGCATGGCGAATTTTGATGATTTAAAATCTCTATACAGCGCTTCGATGATCATTAATGAAAAGATTGATTTAGAAATCGCCAGCCAGCGCTATAATGCTGCATTGGAAAATAGTGAAGAGAACTTACTCGAATTTAAACAAATTGTGCAGAAGCTGAATGACTATTACCGCAAATTTTTACGCGACAAAAAATAAATATGTGGCAGAGGCACACTAAGCCCTGAATCTATCCTAGTGAAGAAAGCAGGGTTATTTCTCTATGAACGGGTAACTTAATAGCCTAAGTAATATCACTTACGATTTTTAGTGAATCAAAACAGCTCAATGACTTCATGCATCGTGATAAAATAATCCGCATATTGTCAGATGCCAAAGCGATATACATGTTCCAGCAAGAAATATCTCAACTTAATTTAGTGCAATTAAAAGCCGGTGAAAAACGCTGGCTTGGCAATTTGCAAGGTTCTGCTACTGGATTACTGCTGAAAGAAATCGCAGGGAATTCTAAGCAGCTGTTTATTGTGGTGGCGCGCAACAGCCAGCACTTGGGGCAGTTGGAGAGCGAACTGGAATTTTATGGTATCAAGCCGACTATTTTTCCAGACTGGGAAATTTTGCCTTATGACCGGCTTTCACCGCATCAGGATATTGTTTCAGAGCGTTTGGCGATTTTATCGAATATGCCGCAGCAAGGGGTTCTGCTGTTGTCTGCTTCAACACTCGCGCAGCGTGTCGCGCCAGCCTCTTGGGTTTTGGGTGAGCATTTTGATATTCAAAGCGGTCAAAAATTTGATTTAGAACAACAAAAGCGCCGTTTAATCCAAGCCGGCTATCATTTGGTGGATACGGTCTATGACCACGGCGAATTTGCAGTACGCGGCAGCATTATGGATATCTATGCTTCCGGTCAGCCAATGCCGATCCGCATTGACTTGTTTGATGATGAAATTGATACCCTCAAATTTTTTGATCCAGAAACCCAGCGTACGACGGAAACTTTAAAAAATTTCACAGTGCTGCCGGCCAAAGAGTTTCCATTAAAAGAAGGCCGTTCAGTATTTCGTGACCGTTATGCGGATATGTTTCCAAGCGCCAACCCTAAAAAAAATCCAGTCTATCAGGATGTGCTTGAAGGCATTGCATCGCCCGGGATTGAGTTTTATTTCCCGCTGTTTTTTAGCCAAGAGGCCATGCAAGCGCAAAGCTCACTTACAGCGTACTTACCAAAGAATGGCATTGTCATTACAGATAAGCAAATTGATGAAGGGTTGACTCAATTTTGGAAGGAAGCGCTGCGCCGTTATGAAGACCGCCGGCATAATGTTGACCATCCAATTTTGCCGCCTGAGCAGCTGTTTATGCAGCCTACGCAAGTGCTGGAACAGCTGAATGGGTTTGGACGCATTATTGCCTCTGCTGAAGTGTTTGAAGAAAAAGCTGGAGTATTGAATATTTCCGCAGAAACACCGCCTCGGCTGCCAGTTGATCCAAAACGTGAAAAACCATTTGCCGAAGTTAAAAAATATATTGATCAAGCAAATCATCCGGTTTTGTTGGTAGCCGAAAGTGCCGGACGGCGTGAAACTTTAAAAGATGCTTTGCGTCTAAGTTTAGGTGATATTCCTTATGTGGCGAACTTTCAGGAATTTATTGATTCATTGCAGGCGGTTGCCATCACCAATGCGCCTTTGGAGCGAGGCTTAGTCTTAACCGATAAAATTAGCGTTATTTCTGAAAATCAGCTGTATGAACACCGCGTGGTGCAGCGCCGGCGTAAGCGGCAGCAAGAAGTTTCCGAAGAATTTCTGATTCGCAGTCTGACCGAATTAAGCTTAGGCGCGCCAGTTGTGCATATGGATCACGGTGTGGGACGTTATGCAGGTCTGGTGACGCTGAGTATCGATGAGCAAGATCATGAATTTTTGCAGCTGGATTATGCTGATGCTGCCAAAGTTTATGTCCCGGTAACGCATTTGCATTTGATCAGCCGCTATAGTGGCGGTGACCCAGATCTTGCGCCTTTACATAAACTGGGAACCGATGCATGGAATAAAGCAAAGCGTAAAGCATTAGAGCAAATTCATGATGTGGCAGCTGAGCTTTTACATATTCAGGCTCGCCGCCAGTCTAAGCCAGGCTATGGCTTTGAGCTGGATCAAAATCTATATATGCAGTTTGCCAGCGGCTTTGCCTATGAAGAAACGCTGGATCAGGCCAATGCGATTGAAGCGGTGCTGCATGATATGCAGCAAGCAAAGCCTATGGATCGTCTGGTTTGCGGTGATGTTGGCTTTGGTAAAACTGAAGTCGCTATGCGGGCTGCATTTGTTGCTGTTCAGAACAGTAAGCAGGTTGCTGTGCTGGTGCCAACGACTTTGCTGGCGCAGCAGCATTATGAATCGTTTAAAGACCGCTTTGCCGACTGGCCAGTACGCATTGAAGTGCTGTCACGGTTTGGATCATCAAAAAGCCATACCAAAACCATTGAGGATTTAGCCGAAGGCAAAGTTGATATTGTGATTGGTACGCATAAAATTCTGCAGGAAAATGTCCAGTTTAAAAACTTGGGCTTGATGATAGTAGATGAAGAGCACCGCTTTGGTGTGCGCGATAAAGAGCGTATAAAAGCAATGCGTGCAGATGTAGATATGCTGACACTGACAGCAACACCAATTCCGCGGACTTTAAATATGGCGTTTAGCGGCATGCGTGATTTATCGATTATCGCAACACCGCCAGCACGCCGTTTAGCGGTAAAAACATTTGTGCAGGAACATACTGGCGAGTCAATTAAAGAAGCAATTTTGCGTGAATTGCTGCGCGGCGGTCAGGTGTACTTTTTGCATAATGAAGTCGATACCATTGAACGTACTGCAGAAAATATCCGTCATTTGGTGCCAGAGGCACGGGTTGCGGTTGCGCATGGACAAATGCGTGAACGTGAGCTGGAGCAGGTCATGCAGCAGTTCTATCATAAAGAATACAATGTGCTGGTGTGTTCAACTATTATTGAAACTGGGATTGATGTGCCCAATGCCAATACGATTTTAATCGAACGGGCAGATAAGCTGGGTCTGGCACAGCTGCATCAGTTGCGTGGACGCGTAGGCCGTTCGCATCATCAAGCCTATGCTTATTTATTGGTTCCGTCCATTAAAGGCCTAAAAGGTGATGCAGAAAAACGTCTAGATGCCATTAGCCGTGCATCTAACTTGGGTGCAGGCTTTATGCTGGCGACAGAAGATTTGGAAATCCGCGGTGCTGGCGAGCTTTTGGGTGAGCAGCAAAGCGGTTCAATGCAGGCTATTGGTTATAGTCTGTATATGGAAATGCTGGAAAAAGCCACCAAAGCGATTCAAAAGGGCAAAACACCAAACTTTGATGCGCCATTGTCTCTGACAGCGGAAATTACGTTGCATATGCCAGCTCTGATTCCAGATGAGTATTTGGGCGATGTACATCAGCGGTTATTATTCTACAAACGCATCAGTAATACAGATAGTACTGAAAAACTCGACAATATCCGCATGGAGCTGATTGATCGCTTCGGTATACCGCCACAGCCTGTTAAGCAGTTGTTTGCTGTGCACCAAATTCGTTTGAAAGCAGAACAGCTCGGGATTACTAAAATTGACATTAGCAGTCATGGCGGACATATCGAGTTCTCTCCAGATACACCTGTACAGGCCATCAGCATCATACAAATGATGCAAAAGCATCCGACTTACTTCCGCATGGAAGGCGGGCAGCGTCTAAAAGTGATGGTAATGCTGGAAGAATATGACAAGCGTATCCAATTTTTGAATGATCTGTTAGACAGTTTGCTCAAGGAGTTGCATTAAATTGTTTTATTGGTATTTTGTTATGAAAGCTTGTTGAAAAAACTGGCAAGGTTAAATCATTAAAAATGAAATAACTGATTTTCTTGATAAATTTAATCACGCTAAAAGTGTGATTTAAATCATGTAAAATGTGGTTTATTTGCGCCGAAACACTGAGCTGATAATATTCACTTCTTATTGGATGTGGTAGTATTAGCCATCATTCTAATTTTGCATCATTTATAAAGATATGTTTAGTTTACATCCACAACTTGCTCAAGATACGTTTTATGTAGGCGACTTTCCACTTTCAACATGTCGTTTAATGAATGATATGCAATTCCCGTGGCTGATCTTGATTCCGCGTGTGCCGGGTATTACAGAACTTTATGAACTGAGCCAAGCTGACCAAGAGCAATTCCTGCGTGAATCAAGCTGGTTGTCTAGCCAGCTGTCGCGTGTATTCCGTGCCGACAAAATGAATGTAGCAGCTTTAGGCAATATGGTGCCGCAGCTGCATTTTCATCATGTAGTTCGCTATCAAAACGATGTTGCTTGGCCAAAACCGGTTTGGGGTACGCCAGCTGTGCCTTACAACAGTGATGTCCTGGCGCATATGCGTCAAACATTAATGCTTGCGCTTCGCGGTCAAGGCGATATGCCATTTGATTGGCGTATGGATTAATCCATACGCCCGCAGCATAAACGGATATATTGCTGTTTGCCTGCTAGGAGTGAGTGAGTGTCGTTAGACGATTGGATTAGTAAAGAGCCAAGCCAGTTTGAATATTTTCATCGGTTGATGGGATATATCATGCTGTCATTGGTGCTAGTCGTCTATTACTACACTCAGCCTGATACGCAATATCAAATTTATATCCCGCTTTTTTTGCTGTTTATTCTGTTTATTACTCCTAAGCTTTCCCGCTGGCTGCTGTACCGCTACAATAAGCGGGTAAAACGTACAGTTTTATTTATTATAGATATTATTATTATTGCGGTGCTGCTTTCAGCAGTACATTTAAATTTAGTTTTAAGTTTTTTAGCCTTTTTTGCATTGTTGTATACAGCGATCAGTAACCGAATATCTTTCCTAATGGCTTCTATGGCCAGTTTGATCGGTATAGCGGTTTTCTATTTTTGCACCATTTTTATTTTCGGCTTTCACGAATATTTTGAATCCACCAGTAATGAATTAACCATTTTAGGTTTTGTCTGCTTAATTACTTATTTTGGTGTGGGCAGTTTTTATCAGCGCACCCAGATTCAATTTATGGCGCGTAAAAAAGATTATTATAACGATCAAATGCATAGATACATGGAATTTGCCAATCAGCTGAGCCGCTATGCACCGGTACAGCTTTGGCAGTCTATTATGAAAGGTGAGTCAGAGGCAAAAATTGAATATAAACGTAAGAAAATGACGATTTTCTTTTCTGATATTCAAGGTTTTACGGAGCTTTCTGAAACATTAATTCCAGATGATTTAGCCTTCTTGCTCAATGATTACCTGAGTCATATGACCGAAATTGCTAAGCAATATGAAGCGACTGTTGACAAATTTATGGGCGATGCAATTCTGATCTTTTTTGGCGACCCGCACAGTCAAGGCGTAGAGCAAGATGCTAAAATTTGTCTTGAAATGGCAATGGTGATGCGTCAGCAAATGAAGCTGCTGCGTGAGCGCTGGGTGAAAATGGGGTATCCGCCACTGCATATTCGTATGGGTATTTCGACCGGTTATTGCCACGTTGGCAACTATGGCGCGGCGCACCGTATGGCCTATACCATTGTTGGCCGTGACGCAAATTTGGCCGCTCGTTTGCAAAGCGCTGCAGAAGTGGATGAGATTCTGATTTCAGATGATACGCATCAATTGGTCAAAAATGACTATCTTTGTGCACCGAAAGCGCCAATTTTTCTAAAAGGGATTAAAGGGCCAGTGCGTACTTGGCAAGTCATGGAAAAATATAGTTCGAAGAAAACTGATTTTCAGCGCTGGTTTGACTATGAATACAAAGGTTTTCATCTTTTGCTGAATTTGGATGAAGTGCAGAATTTTGAATATCCAGAACTTATTGTGGTGCTGGAAAAAATGATTAAGCGCCTGCAGACACAGCAAAAAATGACCAACTCAGACGGTATTGTGCGTTTGAATTTGGAAGATGAGGTTGTTGTTGAAGATGCAGATCTCTCTAAATCTTCCAATGCTGAACCGCACAGCCCAACTTAAATAGATCTTGCGCAATCTATTCTCTTTTGAATAATTTTCCTTCTTAATTTTTCCATTTGCTTTATATGTGCACTTTAAAGTTTAAATCACGCCTTAAAAGCCGGTGCTTGTATATATTAAAAATAGTCCATGTCAGGATATGTTTAATTGCTGTTGGTATGCTTTGGGAATTGTGATGATTATTTGTTGCATGATATTTTTTGAATGATATTTGGTGTGAAATGCAAAATTTAGTTACGCTAATTTGGCTGTACTAATTTCTGTCTCTAGAAGCGACGCATACCAGCTCAGCTGCAGTAAAAAAAATAGATTTTTCGGCTATACCTTATGTCATTAAGACACTCATATTTTATGGGGTTGATAGGCTTTTAAAATTACTTTAGTTTTATGATGATCCTTGCCTAAGTTGCTCTATTATAAAGAAATTAAGTCATCTTTTTGAATTTGAGCAGATTGTATTTTAGTGTGAGTGATATGATTTTTATGAGGTGTATGCAATGAGATGCGTACATGGTTCATGATTAGGAGTGCTTGAGGGTAAATTGCATTGTGAAGATTGAACCTAAACCAGTTCTAACAAAGTAAAAAAGACCGCTTAAAAGCGGTCTTTTTTACTTTGTTGCTGTGATCAAATCAGTGATTTTCAGAAGCATGGTTAATCGTATACTTCGGAATTTCAACCTCTAAGTCTTCATCTTCAATTTTAACTTGGCAAGATAAACGAGAGTCTGGCTCTAAGCCCCAAGCGCGGTCTAAAAGATCGGCTTCAACATCATCCATTTCATCTAAACCATCAAAACCTTTACGTACAATTACGTGACAAGTTGTGCATGCTTTTGACATATCGCAAGCATGTTCAATTTTGATGCCATTATCCAATAGGCTTTGACAAAGGTTAGCATTTGCTTCGACTTCAAACTCAGCGCCGTTTGGGCAGATTGTTGCGTGAGGCAGTACTTTAATACGTGGCATAGTCTTGACCTATAAATTAATTTGAGTTTGACCAGTCATCGAGTTTCGTGCCTTTTAATGCGGCATCAATGTGCTGATTCATACGTGCAGCGGCAAACGCATCGCTATGTATTTTAAGCTGTTCTACAGCATGTTCAATAGCTTTAATATCTGTGGTTTCAAGCGCATTTTCTAGCACCTGACGCGCAGTGGCTAAATCATTTTGCTGTTGTTCAGTTAAAAGCTGAGCATCGACTTTCAATGCTTGCTCTAGCGCTTCTAGTTCGCGTTTTGCTTCAACTTTGGTTTCTTGCAGATGGCGTAGATTTTTGTCTTCTTCAGCAAACTTATAACCATCTATCAGTAAGCGTTCAGTGTCTGCATCAGATAAACCATAAGATGGTTTAATATCAATCTGTGCATGTACGCCAGAAGTGGTTTCTTTGGCAGAAACTGTCAGCAATCCATCGGCATCTACTTGGAAAGTCACTTCAATACGCGCTTGACCCGCAGTCATTGGCGGAATCCCGCGAAGCACGAAACGGCCTAAGCTGCGGCAATGTTCCACCAAATCACGTTCACCTTGAACCACATGAATCAACATGGCGGTTTGACCATCTTGATAGGTGGTAAATTCTTGGCGGCGTGCAACAGGAATCGCGGTATTACGTGAAATTAGACGTTCAACCAAACCACCCATGGTTTCTAAGCCCAAAGAAAGCGGGGTCACGTCTAGCAGCAGTGAGCCATCTTTAGAGTTGCCAATCAATTGGTTGGCAGTAATAGATGCGCCAATGGCTACCACTTCGTCTGGGTTGATGGTGCAAAGCGGTTCTTGGCTGAATACTTCAGCAACGGCTTTTTGTACCGCATAAGAGCGAGTTGAGCCACCCACAAGAACAACGTTTTTAATATCGTCTAATTCAAGTTTGGCATCACGCATGACACGTTTGCAAACGCTAATGGTTTTGTCTAGCGCAACTTTAATGATGGCTTCAAAAGTAGGGCGGTCTAAAGTTAAAGATTGGTCTAGAACTTTAAGCTCTACACTTTCATCATCTGTTAGCGCTTCTTTGGCTTTACGTGCAGAAACAATGAAATGTGCATATTCCGCATCGTCTAAAGTTTCAATATTGAGTTGTTTTTTCGCCCATTTTACAATCAGACGGTCCAAGTCATCACCGCCTAATGCGGTATGACCACCGGTCGCCAAAACTTCAAATACGCCTTGAGAGAAACGCAAAATAGAAACGTCAAAAGTACCGCCACCCAAGTCATAGATCACATAGTTTTGATCATGAGCAAGGTTGGTGTCTTGATCTAAACCATAGGCTACAGCAGCAGCTGTCGGTTCATTCAATAAACGTAAAACGTTTAAGCCTGCAAGTTGAGCCGCATCACGCGTTGCTTGACGCTGCGCTTCATCAAAATAAGCAGGGACAGTGATAACCGCGCCATTTACAGGGTTGTTTAAACTGCTTTCGGCACGATCTTTGAGTTGTTTTAAAATTTCAGCAGAAATCTCGACAGGCGTTTTACGGCCCTGAGCAGTTTCAAATGCCGGCATTTCATTCGCTTCACCGACTAAATTGTACGGGTGTTGGAATTTAATGTCAGCTTTCGAGCGCCCCATAAAGCGCTTAACCGAAACAATGGTATTTTTAGGATCTGTAGTTAAATACGCTTTAGCGTCATCGCCATACTGCGAAGAAGTTTCACTATAATGTGCAATAGACGGAAGTAACACTCGACCGTTTTCGTCGTTGAGCACTTTTGCTTTGCCGGAAAGTACCGTGGCTACTAATGAGTGTGTAGTCCCAAGGTCGATACCAATCGCAATACGGTGTTCATGCGGCGCACTTGATTGACCAGGTTCTGCAATTTGCAAGAGAGCCATGTGTTACATCCTTTGAGCGTCAAAAATAAAAAATAAATTAAAAATCATCATCTAAATCAAAGCTGTCATCGTCTAAAAAGCGATCTTCAGCTTTATCAATGTCTGCCATCACTTTTTGGAAGAAACGCAATTTACGAACAGTATCGCGCGCTTCAGCCCAGTCTTCATCGTCGTAGTCAATCTTAAACTCACGAACAAGACCGTCTATCCATTGTTGCACTTCAACTTTCAGTGAAGTGAGATCATCAGCAGAACCGGCTTCATCTAATTGTTCACGAATTTCTAAAGCATCTTGCAAAAACTCAAAATCACTAATGGATTGATCGAGGTGATAATCTTGTTTTTTCAGGCTAAGCAGGTAAGCAGCGCGGCTATCAACATTAGATAAAGCTTTAAATGCCTGATTAATTTCACTTGATTTAATCAATGCCAGATCTTTGTCTTCGGCTTTATCGGGGTGATATTGTTGCTGCAACTTTAAAAATTCTGATTTTAAAACTGCTAAATCAATATCGAGTGCTACGGGTAAGTTAAACAACTCAAAATGATTCATGGGAGATTCTGTCCGCAATAGAGGTGCAAAAAGTGTTGCTTTAAATGCAATTAAAACAGTGAATATTACACTGTTTTAATGCGAAAAGGAGAATGCTGGGTTGGCTTAAACAGTAAAAGATTCACCGCAGCCGCATTCACCTTTTTTATTTGGGTTATTAAACTCGAAGCCTTCGTTCAAACCATTTTTCACGTAGTCCATCTCCATGCCTTCAAGATAAACCAAGCTTTTTGGATCAACGAAAACCTTAACACCAAACTGATCAAATACTTGGTCATGTGTATCGACTTCATCTACGAATTCGAGCACGTATGCCAAGCCTGAACAGCCTGAAGTTTTCACGCCAACGCGAATGCCTTCACCCTTACCGCGATTTTTTAGGTAATTGCTGATATGAGTTGCAGCATTTTCAGTTAAATGGATCATGAAAACTCCGTTAATCTTTCTTAAAACGCGTGAACAATTAAGCTTTAACTTTCTTGCTGCGGTAATCTTCTACAGCCGCTTTAATTGCGTCTTCTGCAAGTACAGAACAGTGTACTTTTACAGGAGGAAGGGCAAGCTCAGTTGCAATATCGATGTTTTTAATTGCTTGAGCTTCATCAAGCGTTTTGCCTTTGAGCCACTCTGTAACCAATGAGCTAGATGCAATTGCTGAACCGCAGCCATAAGTTTTGAAGCGAGCTTCTTCAATTACGCCGTTGTCATCTACTTGAATCTGTAAACGCATTACATCGCCGCAAGCTGGTGCACCGACCATGCCTGTACCAACGTTTTCTGCATTTTTATCTAACACACCAACATTACGAGGGTTTTCGTAATGATCAATTACTTTTTCGCTATAAGCCATGATGCTTCTCCAAACCTCGGGGTCAGCCTTAAGATTTAATATGGGGGTGAAATTACGTTTATCAATGAGATAGCCTTAAAATTAAAGCTATCTCACCGGGATGAATTAGTGTTCAGCCCATTCTACAGAGTTAAGGTCGATACCTTCTTTGTACATGTCCCAAAGCGGAGAAAGATCACGTAATTTTTCAACAGCAGCTTTGGTAATTTCAAGTACATGGTCAATATCTTGTTCAGTCGTATATTTACCGAAGCTGAAACGAATTGAGCTATGCGCAAGTTCGTCAGATAGGCCAAGTGCACGAAGAACGTAAGATGGTTCTAAAGTTGCAGAAGTACATGCTGAACCTGAAGATACAGCACAGTCTTTCAATGCCATCATTAACGATTCGCCTTCAACAAAGTTGAAGCTTACGTTTAGATAGTTTGCAACGTTATATTCTGGGTGACCGTTAAGGAAAACTTGTTCAAGACCTTGCAAGCCATTCCAAAGTTTGTCACGCAGTACACGAATACGTGTTTGCTCTGCAACAAGGTTTTTGCCAGCAAGTTCAAATGCTTCGCCCATACCCACAATTTGGTGAGTTGCAAGCGTACCTGAACGCATACCGCGTTCATGACCGCCACCGTGCATTTGCGCTTTAATACGTACACGCGGCTGACGGCGTACGTAAAGAGCACCAATACCTTTAGGGCCATAAATTTTGTGACCAGAGAAACTCATCAAGTCAACTTTCATGGTTGAAAGATCAATTTCAACTTTGCCCGCAGCTTGTGCAGCATCAACATGGAAATAAGTTTTGTTTGCACGAGTCAATTCACCGATTGCTGCAACGTCAGTTACAGTACCGATTTCGTTGTTCACCATCATGAGTGATACAAGAATAGTGTCTGGACGAAGCGCAGCTTGAACCATATCAGGAGTGATTAAACCTGTTTTAGCTTCTGGTTCAAGATAAGTAATTTCGAAGCCTTCTTCTTCTAGCTCACGGCAAGTATCAAGAATTGCTTTGTGTTCGATTTTACTTGTAATAATGTGTTTGCCTTTTGATGCATAGAACTGAGCAATACCTTTAAGCGCAAGGTTGTCAGATTCAGTCGCACCAGAAGTCCAAACGATTTCGCGTGGGTCAGCTTTTACAAGATTAGCGACCTGCTCGCGTGCATATTCTACTTTTTCTTCTGCTTGCCAGCCGTAAGCATGTGAACGAGATGCAGCGTTACCAAAAGTACCGTCAAAAGTAAGGCACTCCATCATACGTTCCGCAACTTGAGGATCGACAGGAGTAGTGGCTGCATAATCAAGATAAATAGGACGTTTCATGTCAAATACCTGTAACCGATAAAAGGGCTGAATCAAAACCAGTAGAATTTTGGCGAATGGCAACGGTTTGTACGTTGTCACGGGCTACAAGATCCGCAAGCGTGATTTTTGCTAAATAATCGGCAATGTGGTGGGAGAGTTCTTGCCATAAATCATGAGTTAAGCACATCGCACCATTCTGACAATTGCCTTTATGGTCGCAGCGGGTAGCATCAACTGTTTCATTTACAGCTTCAATAATTTCTAAAACTGTGATGTCTTCAGCGCTGCGGGCCAAGTGATAGCCGCCGTTTGCACCGCGAATACTGGAAACTAAGCCGTGGCGCTTCAGTTTCGCAAATAACTGCTCAAGATAGGCAACCGAAATTGTTTGACGTGTCGCAATTTCTGCAAGTGTGATCGTTTGTTCAGTTGGCTGCAAAGCTAGATCAAGTAGAGCAGTCACTGCGTAGCGACCGCGAGTTGTTAAGCGCATGATTCGATACACATGAATAGACTAGATGTGCCGATTTTAAGAATCCTGACTAAATTAGTCAAGTTTTTTTATGATGTTTGCTTGGTTTTATTTATTTAGAAAAATTATGCATTTAAGCAAGCCAAAAATTATACACTAATAACGCAATTAAAAGTACAGTAATTAATGTAAAAACAGTGTTAATGCGTTTTTGCCGGCGTTCTATACGTTTGATGCGATTTTTGTATTGTTTAACTTCTACTTGCAAAGTATTGATTTTAGAACGCTGTTGATCAATTTTTTCCAGTAAAGGCGCAATACGTTTTTTTGATGCAATGACATCTTGTTCATTAGATGGCTGTGTTAGCCAATTTTTCCAATCTGCTAGAACTTTAGGCAGGCTAAATAGAGAAAGCAGGTCGCGAAATTCATCTTTGAGGACAGTGTCACCGTCAATACGCATGGCTTTAATACTGCGGCGGTTGCCAAATACAAAGATTTTAATTAAATCCATTAATGTAGTGCGCACATCAAGATCGACCGCTTTTTCACCAGCTTTATGGTCAAATAAGATACCGTTTTCGGTAAATTGCAGGTAAATGTCAAAATAAGGAATATAGCTGTTTATTTTGATTGCTATTTTTTCTTCTACAAACTTTTTGGCTTGTAAAGCAACAACACGGTCATGTTTTAAAATAAAGGTAAAAGCAGTTTCTAAAACAATCAGTATCATTGTGAGCAACAAATGCGGTTGATTTTGACCTTGTTGTTGCGCATCACTCATAAAAAACCAATCCTTACCTGAAAGTATGGGGCTTCCTGCCCGATGGTATTTTCAGGATTCAATCAAAAACACATGAATTAAACTGCTTTGTAGAACAGTTTTGCAAATCTATCAAGCATTAAGTTTGTTATTATAGGAAGAAATTGCAGATTGACATATAAATTTGCACAGAAAATCACAAGGAGCAGTGCTTGATATGGATAAAACAACAATAGCCGAAACAGCCGCTGAACATGATCACACTTCAGAAAAATCGGTTAAATCCAAAGGGCGTCCGCATTCTGACCGGAAATCCGTGTTAGATTTTCGTAAATATACTAAACAAATTTGGCTTGCAGGCTTGGGAGCATTTTCCCGTGCAGAAGAAGAAGGCAATAAATTATTTGACTCTTTGGTTAAAGTTGGAGAGGAGCTGGAATCGACAACGACAGATATCGCTGACCAGACTGTAGATAAAGTTTCTGAAAAAGCAAAAGAATCTGTAACAGATACAAAAGAGAAAGTTGAAAAGCTTCTTGATACCAGTGTAAACCATTCTTTAAACCGTATGGGTTTGGTGGCAGCTAAAGACCTGCAGCATCTGGAAAAATTGATATTACAGCTGCATGCAAAAGTTGACCATTTAGCGGAAGAGCATCGCAAAATTCAGCAGCAATTGACTAAAAAATAGAAAATTGTGAGCAATTATTCATTTTTCAAGGTTTTTTTCGTCAATTATTTGCAAAAAAACAGCTGGCTGAGTATTGCGTTTCCCCCTAAAGCATTGCTATAAAGGCGCTAGGGCAATTTAAACTACTTCTTGAACCTTAAATAAACGATATTAAGAGGACGTAATTTTCATGAATAAATCAGAATTAATTGATGCTATTGCAGAGAAAGGGGGATTATCTAAGGCTGACGCAGGTAAAGCTTTAGATGCAACTATCGCTTCTGTAACTGAGGCGCTAAAAGCAGGCGACACAGTTACTTTGGTTGGCTTTGGTACTTTCAGTGTGAAAGAGCGTGCAGCGCGTACCGGCCGTAACCCGCAAACTGGCGCAACTCTAGAAATCAAAGCAAGCAAAGTGCCAAGCTTCAAAGCTGGTAAAGGCTTAAAAGATTCTGTAGCTTAAGTTTATTAAGTTGAAAAACGCGCCATCTTTGGCGCGTTTTTTATTGATAAATATGATTTAGTGGATTAACGCATTCATTCATTGCAGGTTTTAAGTTAAAATCTGTCGCAAATAAAATATTGGATTACTTATGGAATCTTTTCGTAAAGTCATTAAGGGATGGCTGGGCAAGGTTTTGCTCATATTATTTTTGACCCCTTTAGCGCTTGTAGGTATTGAAGGATATTTTAGCGGCGGTTCTAAAGATGCAGTGAAATCAGTGAATGGTACTGATATCTCAAAGAAAGATTTAGAGCAGCTGACAAATTCATTAAAACAGCAATACTTAGCCTATGCTAAAGGCGACGAAACTTTACTGAATCAGGATTTCATTAATAATAATGCATTAGAAACGCTGATTGCACGTCAGCTGCTGCTGCAGCAGGCGGAAAAACTAGGTATTAGCCTAAGCGACCAGCAACTGGCGCAGATGATCCAGCAGCAGCCTAGTTTTCAGCAAAATGGCCAGTTTTCTAAAGAATTATATGCAAATTATTTAAAATCTATTGGCATGACCAATAGCGCCTTTATTGAAAGCTTACGCAATGATCACGCATTAAAAATGCTGTCATCTACATTCATGAACTATGCATTGGTTAGCAAAGTTGATGTTAAGCAAATTGCTGCGCTGCAAACTGAACAGCGTACACTGCAGTTGGCTAGCATTAAGCTGGATGACTATAAAAAAGCGGTCAAAGTGACTGATGCTGAAATTGATGCTTTTTATAAAAAGCATCCGAGCATGTTTAAGCAAGTGACTAGTGTAGACGTTGACTATGTTGTGCTTTCACCGGCAAATATTAAGGGCGCAGCCACTGAAGTTACAGATGCTGATTTGAAACAGGCGTATGATGATTTTGCAAAAAAACTGCAGCAGTCTGCCCAGCCTGAAGTGAAGCATATTTTAATTACGGCAGATAACCGTACAGATGCAGCGGCTAAAAAACTGGCTGAAGATGTGGCGGCAAAAATTAAAGCTGGCACTTCATTTACGGCCGCTGCAGCTCAGTATTCGGAAGATCCGGATTCTAAAGCAAAAGGCGGTATAATTGCAGTGTATCAAAAAGGTGTCTTTGGCAATGCATTTGATCAAACAGTTGAATCATTGAAGGCAGGTCAAGTATCTGCGCCAGTTAAAACTGATTATGGATATCATCTGATTGAAAAAGAAGCTTCGGCGGTTCAAGTGCCTTCATTTGAAAGTGAAAAAGCACGCTTAACGCAGGAAGTGCTGAAAACTAAGAATGCTAATTTATTCTCAGATACAGTTAACAGTCTGAATGATATGGTGGTGAGCAGCGATGCGCTGGATGTGATTACGCAAGAAGTAAAAGGCGTTCAGGTGCAGTCGGTGAAAGGTTTTACATTAGCCTCTGTTAATCCGGTTTTAAGCCAAGCAAATGTTAAAGTTAAACTGTTTAATGATGATGTTAAAAATGGCGATCGGAATGCTTCCAGCAGCATTCAGTTGGAAAATGGCGATACCGCATGGGTGAAAGTTCGTAACTATCATGCGGCAGGCGTACAGACTTTAGCTGAAGCAAAAGCGAAAGTGAAAGCGCAACTGATTGAGCAGAAAGCGGCAGATGCTGCTAAAGCGAAAATTCAAAATGTATTGAATGAGTTTAAATCTAAGCCTGCAGCTGAAGTGAATAAAACAGGCATTAATTTTGTCACTGCGGGCACATATACCCGTGCTGATGGAATGCTCAAACGTGATATTCAACGTGCAGCTTTTAGTGTGCCTGCGCCAAAAGCCGGTTTCTGGTCAGTTACGACTACAAAAATGCCAAATGAGTTGGTTGTTGTAGCAGTAACCAACGTGACTAAACCCGATGCTGCAGCAATTCCAGCAGAAGAAACTGCAGAATTGACTAAGTTGTATCAGCAGCTGCGCGGTCAGCAGGAATTTGATGATTACACCCGCTATTTAAAGGCGCATGCAAAAATTAAATAAGCAATCTGCTGCATTAACAAAAAAATCAAAAAGAACCAGCCTAAGGGCTGGTTTTTTAATGGCTGAAATTGGTCAGAGCTGGATTTTGGGCAAATGTTATTTATTTGAAAAGCATTATGTATATGAAAGAGTGAATGTTTTTCTTAGGAATAAAAATGGAATGGATTTCAAAGTATGCTCCACGCATGATTAAGTGCATGGGAATTCACTGCTGGGCCATATGCAGTCAAACATAGCGTATGAGTGTCAGTTCTGTGCCGCGCAGCGGCCGTAATATATGTATTTTTATGCTCACGGGTTTATGCGCTCTCAGTCTGCTGGCTACAGAAATTGATTTTCAAAATATATTGCAGCAAGAAAGATCTTGGGCTGGACTGCAGACTAAAACGGTAAAATCTGGCGATATTGTTTGGACGTACTGAAGGCGGTAATCCAGCTTAACCGACCATACTGCTGCTGCATGGCTTTGTCTGGTATACGCGATAATTAGAACCGTATTGCGCGTTATCTTACGCCTTATTGTCACGTCATTATTCCAGACCCTCCTGCGCACGGAGAAACGAAAGTACCAAAAGGCTTTGATCTATCGATGCCCAATTTAGCGGAAAAGCTGCGCCGTTTTGCCGGCGCTGCACAGTTTAATCCGAATGTGCATATAGCAGGACATTCTATGGGCGGGGCAATTGCTATGCTGTATAGCGTGCAATATCCGCTGGAAATAAAGTCGTTAATACTGGCGGATGCCGCTGGCGTGTTTAAAAATGCCAATACCCCATATCTGAAAGATCCGGCGCAGCTTCGCCAAACTGTGGTGGAAAGGCCGGGCGATTTTAACCGCTTGATGGATATTGCCATGCAGACGCCGCCTTTTATTCCTGAAGAGCTGAAAACTTGCACAGGAAAATCTGATGATCGCTCAGTCTAAAAATACGCATTTGATGGTGAATACATTGATCGAAATGTCAAAGATTTACACAGCGGATTCTTTTGCCTTAGCAGCAAAAATGATTGATGC
>JASLHF010000063.1 GCA_030152275.1 Acinetobacter sp.
CCGATTTTTTGCGGATCGACCACTGTGGTGTAGCTTTGAATGACGCCGGCCTCTTCCAGCAATTTCACGCGCCGCAAGCAGGACGAAGGCGATAGGCCAACTTCGCGCGCAAGATCGTTATTTTGCATCCGGCCATTGTTCTGCAGGCCATGAATGATATTTTTATCGATTCGATCTAGTTTAACTAGAACAGATTTAGAAGAAATCTTCATAAATTAGAATATAATTCTAAAAATAATAATAAAATTAGAATAAATGAAATCCTATTTTAGGTCAATTCGCAGATACTATTTTTCTCCATCAATACAGTGATAGGAAAAGGAAATGTCTGTATTAGTACTCTTTGCATTAACGGTTACACCGCTAATTTTTACCCCAGGGCCAGATATGCTGTTCATTCTGTCTCAAGTGATGGGCAAAGATGCAAAAGCAGGCATAATGGCGACCGTAGGTATTTGTTTTGGCTATTTGGTGCATTCTGTTTTAGTGGCGCTGGGTATCGCGGCGATTATTGTGTCTTTTCCAATTTTGTTTGAAGCCATCCGCTGGCTCGGCATAGCGTATTTGCTTTATTTAGCAGCGCATTTGATCAAATCGGTGTTCAGCAATAAAAAATTGTCTATTGAAAATCACAGCAGTTCAAACCCCATCAAAAAAGGGTTCTTTACTGCGCTGCTCAATCCGAAAGGCATGCTCATCTATTTTGCGATCTTGCCGCAATTTATTGACCAGTCGGGCAATACAGTCACGCAAGGTCTTATCCTGTCTTTCGTGTTTATTGGCCTGATTTTTGTGGTGTACTGCGCTTTGAGCCTGATTTTCAGCAAAATCAGCCAGAAAACCCATATTGATGAACGTAAGCAGAAGTGGGTAGATGGCGCATCGGGCGGCTTATTGGGATTGGCCGCTGCGTGGCTGATGGCGAATTAATATGCCTGTCCGAGTGCTGAACTTTCTGTTTGAGCGGCTAAAAAGCCTGCTGAATTCAGCAGGCTTTTGGGTTGTTCAATTCTGCAATGCGCTAAGCTTGAACCGATAAAGCTTCAATGCACATAAATGCTGCTGTAAGTTTGAATTTTACAGAAAGATGAATGTTTGAAGAAAATGCTGCAAATATAGAGCATCTATCCTAAATGACATAAAGGCAGATGATATGCCGGCAGGACATTTCTGCATAAACAAGATGAATGGCTGATTTGAAAGAGCTATTAAATCAAAACTTTTGATGAAGCTCATCAAGTAAAAAGATAATAAAAATCAATGGTTAAAAATTGACTGAATCTTTTGTTAAAACAATGAAATAAAATAGTCCGGAAAAAGTGTGAACGTTAAGTTCAAGGAAAATTACGCATTTTTACAGGTCTTTCGATAATTGTGACTTGACCCAAATGCCATGTGCATTGCAAGATAGGGCACCTAAAAAATTTAAAGTGAAGAGTTAATATAACTTTTCTCAACATTTATATTTGCTAAAACAGCCGAGGATTACATGAAGGCTCTTGTTGCTGTAAAACGTGTGGTTGATGCCAACGTTAAAGTTCGTGTTAAACCGGACAACAGTGGGGTTGACCTTACTAACGTTAAGATGTCAATTAACCCATTCTGTGAAATCGCAGTGGAAGAAGCGGTTCGCTTAAAAGAAAAAGGAACTGTTTCAGAAATCGTTGTTGTTTCTATTGGTCCTAAAGAAGCGCAAGAACAAATCCGTTCTTCAATGGCGCTTGGTGCAGACCGCGGTATTCTTGTTGAAGCTGACGACAGCCAATTAGGCGCACTTGAAGTTGCGAAAATCCTAAAAGGTGTTGTTGATGCTGAACAGCCACAATTAATCCTTCTGGGTAAACAAGCGATTGATGACGACTCTAACCAAGTGGGTCAGATGCTTGGCGCGCTTCTAGGTGCAGGTCAAGGTACTTTCGCTTCAGAAGTGAAAGTTGAAGGCGATAAAGTACAAGTGACTCGTGAAATTGATGGCGGTTTACAAACTGTTGAACTTGCACTTCCTGCAATCATTACCACTGACTTGCGTTTGAACGAGCCACGTTATGCGGCTCTTCCAAACATCATGAAAGCGCGTAAAAAACCGCTTGATACTAAGTCACCTGCTGACTACGGCGTTTCACCTGCAACTAAACTTAAAACAGTTAAAGTTGAAGCTCCTGCAGAACGTAAAGCTGGTGTACAAGTGAAGTCAGTAGACGAGCTTGTAGACAAGTTGAAAAATGAAGCGAAAGTGATCTAATACAGAAGGATAAAAATCATGAGTATTTTAGTTATCGCTGAGCACGACAACAAAGCACTTAACGGTGCAACTTTAAACGTTGTTGCTGCAGCGCAAAAAATCGGTGGTGATATCACTGTATTGGTTGCTGGTTCAGGCGCACAAGCTGTTGCTGACCAAGCGGCTAAAGTTGCAGGCGTAAGCAAAGTATTACTTGCAGACGACGCAGTTTATGCGAACCAATTGGCTGAAAACGTAGCTAAATTAGTTGCGTCTATCGGTTCAAACTATTCGCACATTCTTGCTGCGTCTACAACAACAGGTAAAAACATTTTACCTCGCGCAGCTGCGCTTCTTGATGTCAGCATGATCACAGACATCATTGCAGTTGAAGGTCCTAAAACTTTCAAACGTCCAATCTATGCAGGCAACGCGATTGCAACTGTAGAATCTGGCGAATCAATCGTGGTTGCGACTGTTCGCGGTACTGCATTTGATCCTGTGGCAAGCGACGGCGGTTCTGCTGCAGTTGAAGCGCTTGCTTCTGCTGGTGATGCGGGTATTTCTAAGTTCATTAGCGAAGAAATCGTTAAATCTGAACGTCCAGAATTAACAGCTGCACGTATCGTTGTTTCTGGCGGCCGCGGTGTGGGTTCAGGTGAAAACTACCACGCTGTACTTGATCCATTGGCTGACAAGCTTGGCGCTGCTCAAGGCGCGTCACGTGCTGCAGTAGATGCAGGCTTCGTACCAAACGATATGCAAGTAGGCCAAACAGGTAAAATTGTTGCGCCAGAACTGTATATCGCTGTAGGTATCTCAGGTGCGATTCAGCACTTGGCAGGTATGAAAGAATCTAAAGTGATCGTTGCGATCAACAAAGATGAAGAAGCGCCAATCAACGCAGTAGCTGACTACTGGTTAGTGGGTGACTTAAATACTGTAGTTCCAGAATTGGTTTCTAAAATCTAATTTCTGACTCAGTTAAAAAACGCTTCTCGGCAGACAGTTTAAGCATTGCTTGACTGTTTGGCTGAGGAGCGTTTTTTTATGCCTGAATATTTATATATGGATTTAATTCAGCATTATGCAGACCTTATGAGTTTTCATGTATCTGTTAAAGCAGTGCTGTTGTTTGCATTATAGAGAAATGACGGTTTAACTCTTTTTTAAATCTTTTAAAGCAGCCGGCCCATATAAATTTGATTGTGACCTATACAATTCTGCTTAAGATGCTTTTGTGCAGTAATTCAGCAGTACTGTGCGTATAGAAATTACTCACATTCATTAACTAAAAACTGCAGTCAAACCTAATGTACTGCAATGCTGCGCATAAAAATAACGCTTTAGCTTAATTTAACAATGAAATCCAACAGGTTGGCCTTTTAATGCATAGGTTAATAATACTGTGCTGCTGCATGAGCTATCTGAGCTGTATATGCCTTAGGACCCTAAAGCGAAAGTTTATTGCACCCGCGTGCTGAAGAACTGCAAAATTCTTTAAGACGTTCGCAGGAAGCTTTTAGTTTGTTCTTAATATTGAGATTGTGCTGATGTACAGGCATTCCTCGTGCTCTGGATGTTTAAAATAATGTGCAGGTGAATGCTGCTAGGTATTGCTTCATCAATTAAGCTTTGCGCTAAACACATTGATTGATCAATTCTGTTCATTTTAGGGGGGATTTTCTAAGCAAAGCGAAAATTTCCCCAAGAAAGCATGCTGCAGCGCCGCGTTTATTATGCTGTATTTTTCACATGTTTACTTTGAATTGGCCAGTGCTTGCGCTTGATGTAAATATACGTTTTTGCTGCTGTTCAAATTGGATTTTGCATCGCTGGCGAATGAGATAAAAAAGACTGAAAATACAGATAGAGCTGCTCTAAAAAACCAACTGTTTCACAGAATGTGCGGTTCAAAGGAAATGATTAAAAAATAAACAAAATTTTATCGAAAATTAACAGCATGAACCATGCTGGATTGGCACAAAAACCCCACAGTTTATGCTATAATTATCGGCTGTATTTTAGATTTTAACTCATGCCTTTTGAGTGAAATTTTAGCAAGATTTACGACATATAAATGCGGGCATTTTAAAGCTTGTATAATAAGGAGTATGCATGAGCGTATCGGAAATTAGACCGATTGCCATTGAGGATGAACTTAAAAGCTCATATCTCGATTATGCGATGAGCGTGATTGTATCGCGCGCATTGCCGGATGTGCGTGATGGTCTAAAACCTGTTCACCGTCGTGTGCTTTTCGCAATGCACGAATTGGGCAATGATTACAACAAAGCGTACAAAAAGTCTGCCCGTGTAGTCGGTGACGTGATCGGTAAATATCACCCGCATGGTGATTCTGCTGTTTATGAAACGATTGTCCGTATGGCGCAGGATTTCAGCCTGCGTTATCAATTGGTTGACGGTCAAGGTAACTTCGGTTCTGTCGATGGCGACAGCGCAGCTGCCATGCGTTATACCGAAGTGCGCATGCGTAAACTGACCCATGAACTGCTGGCCGATCTGGAAAAAGATACGGTTGAATGGGAAGACAACTACGACGGTTCTGAACGTATTCCTCAAGTCATGCCGACTCGTGTTCCGAACTTGCTGATTAACGGTGTCACTGGTATTGCTGTGGGTATGGCGACCAATATGGCGCCGCATAATATGACAGAAGTCGTTAATGCCTGCTTGGCGTATGCGAATAATCCGCATATCAGCATTGAAGGCTTGATGGAGCATATTTCCGGCCCAGATTTCCCGACAGGGGGCATTATTTACGGCAAATCAGGTATTGTGGATGCTTACCGTACCGGTAAAGGCCGTCTGCATATCCGCGGTAAATATCACATTGAAGAAGATGCCAAAACAGGCCGCAATACAATCGTATTCACCGAGATTCCTTATCAGGTGAACAAAGCGAAAACGATTGAGCGTATCGCTGAGCTGGTCAAAGAGAAAAAACTGGAAGGCATCTCTGAACTGCGTGATGAATCAGATAAAGAAGGCATGCGTATTGCCATTGATCTGAAACGCGGTGAAAACGCTGAAGTGATTGTCAATAACTTGTTCATGAATACGCAGCTGGAAAACTCTTTCAGCATCAATATGGTGTGTTTGGATAACGGTCAGCCGAAGCTGATGAATCTAAAAGACATCATTGCGGCCTTTATCCGCCATCGTCAGGAAGTGGTGACACGCCGTACGATGTTCGAATTGCGTAAAGCGCGTGAACGCGGTCATATCTTAGAAGGTCTCACTGTTGCATTAGCCAATATTGACCAAATTATTGAAACCATTAAAACTTCTGCGAACCCAGCTGAAGCGCGTGAGCGTTTACAAGCAGGTGAGTGGGCTGCAGGCGGTGTTTCAGCGCTTCTAGAAAAAGCCGGTTCTGTTTCAGTTCGTCCGGATGAAATTGAAGGCGAAGATCCAAACCGTCCGTTTGGTATTGATGGTGATATTTACCGTCTTTCTCCAACCCAAGTGGGCGCGATCTTAGAATTACGTTTACACCGTTTAACTGGTCTTGAACAAGATAAGTTACACGCTGAATATACTGAAATTTTAGGTCAAATTGCTGAATACACTGCGATCTTGAATGATTTCAATCTATTGATGAATGTCATTCGAGAAGAATTGGCGCTAGTGCTGCAGCAATATGGCGATGCGCGCCGTACTCAAATTGTGGAATCACGCATTGACTTCTCGCGTGAAGATTTGATCCCAGAAGAACAAGTGGTGTTAACGGTTTCTCAAACCGGTTATGCCAAAACGCAGCCGCTGTCTGACTATGCCGCACAGCGCCGCGGCGGCCGCGGTAAATCTGCGACAAGCATGAAAGAAGATGATTACATTCAGCATCTGATTGTGACATCTAACCATGCGACCGTACTGTGCTTCACTAACGTCGGTAAAGTGTACCGCTTGAAAGTATTTGAAGTGCCGCAAGCATCGCGTGGTGCAAAAGGCCGTCCAATGGTGAACTTGCTGCCGCTGGATGCTGAAGAAACCATTACTGCAATCTTGCCGGTGATTGATGCGCCGAAGAAATTTACTGAACGCTTGGCGGATTTCAAAGCATTTGTGAAAGCCAATAGCGCTCAGCTGCAAAGCAATGAAGTGATTAGTGGCCATTTTGCAGCTCTTGAAGCAGCGCTTGCTGAAACTGAAGATGATGCAAACGACTTGTCTGATGCACTGCGTGTTCAATTGAAACAGTTAGGCTTAGAACTTTCTGCGACTGATCTTGATGATGAAATCATCAATGACTTTGCGCAGCAAGCTGAAGCAGTACGTAAAAACTTCTACGTCTTTATGGCGACTGAATACGGTACGATCAAACGTGTTGAGCTTGAACAGTTCTCTAATGTTCGTTCAAATGGCTTGCGCGCGATTGAGTTGAATGGCGATGACACTTTAATTGGCGTGGCAATTACTGACGGCGAGCAGCAAATTATGCTGTTCTCGAACGAAGGTAAAGCCATTCGATTTGCAGAAACCGATGTCCGTTCGATGGGCCGTTCTGCTAAAGGTGTGCGCGGTATGCGTGTAACCATTGGCGCTGCTCAGTCCGAAGAAGTTGAAGATACAGATGTGGATTCGGATGATGAAGATGGTTCAGATTCAGCCTTAATTAGCCGTATTGTGTCATTGGTTGTCGTACCTGAAACAGGCGAAGTGCTCTGCGCTTCTGAAAACGGTTACGGTAAACGTACGCCTGTAGATGAATTCCCAACCAAAAAACGTGGCGGTAAGGGTGTGATCGCCATCAAAACTTCAGAGCGTAATGGTCAATTGGTTGGTGCAGTTGCAATCGATTCGAGCAAAGAACTGATGTTGATTTCTGATGGCGGTACTTTGGTGCGTACACGCGCATCTGAAGTCGCGCAAACTGGCCGTAATGCACAAGGTGTTCGTCTGATCCGTTTGGGGAATGAAGAGCTGCTGGTTGGCGTTGTGTCGATTGAAGCTGTAGAAGAAGATGAAATTTTGGATGCAGTTGAAGCTATTGATGCAGAACAGCTCATTGATGATTCGACCATTGTTGATCAAACTGAAAATGAATCAGACTTGAATGAGCCTGAAGAAGACTAAGCAGCAATCAATATTTGATGATCAGAAATTTAAAGATTAGAACTTTAAATTTTTAACAAAGGGCGCTTCGGCGCCCTTTGTTGTTAGGGGTTAATATAAATGAATTGAACAAAATGAAGATTTAACACTTGAGTTCTATGGTATTTGGCCGATACAGGAGGTCAAGCAGCCACCTTCTAAGCAGTACAAATTCAGTGTAATTTAGCCTGCAGCGCAAGACTTGGATATGTACCGTTTCATGGTGTTCATCGTGTATTGAAAGCTTATAAACAAGCACAAAACGCATATAATAAAGACTTAAGTGCATTAGGCGGAATATGGCGCAGGCAGATGAGCATTGCTGTAAATTTCGCTATACTGGCGCCTAAATTGAGGAAAAGAACAATGAATGCAAAACTTTTGCTTCTAAGCTGCGCTATTGCGCTTTGCGGCTGCGATAAACTTGGAGATAAAGTCATGAGCTCGCTGCCAGATCCAAGCGCAGCTCAGGCTAAAGCCGCCCAAGAAGCTTATGATGCACTGCGTGAAGACAATGCTAAACAGTTCTATGCACATCTTAGCCCTGAGCTGAAAGCAGAGTTTATGCAGAATGAAAAAGAACTGCATAAGATCAGTCAGAGCCTGCCCAAAGAACATTACACCCGTAAAAATATTGTAGCGAAACATATTGAAAATGGAACTGACAAGCCGTCACGCTATCAATTGACTTATGAATACGGCTACAGCAACAAAAATTTAGTTCAATATGATGTCAGTTTTGATAAACCAGGCGGCAGTGACAAAATTATAGATTTAAATGTGTCTATTTTTGGTGAAAAAAATTAAACCGCTTCATGTGTGAATTTAGGGTACAGATATTTGATCAGATGCATTGAAAATATGAAGCATAGACTTAAAAAAGGACGCCTCTGCGTCCTTTTTATTTCAGTCATTTTGCTTTAAAGCGTAGATAGCATTAGTCGCGGCTATCCATAATGGCCTGATAATTTTTTTGTTTTTCAGTATCGAATTGGCCTTCCCATTTGCTGATGACCAAGACGGCAAGCGCATTGCCAATGACATTTAATGCCGTACGCGCCATATCTAAAATACGGTCAATGCCGGCAATAAAGGCTAAGCCTTCCAAAGGAATGCCCACACTGCCCAGCGTAGCTAAAAGTACCACAAATGATACGCCTGGAACGCCAGCAATGCCTTTAGAGGTAATCATCAGCGTCAGCACTAATATAATTTGCTGGCCAATAGACAGGTCAATACCGTACAGCTGTGCAATAAAAATGGCAGCGATACTTTGATACAGAGTAGAGCCGTCTAAATTAAATGAATAGCCGATAGGAATGACAAAACTGGTGATTGGTTTTGGCGCACCATAAGCTTCCATTTTTTCCATAATGCGCGGCAGTACTGTTTCGGAACTGGCGGTCGAGTAAGCTAAAATCAATTCGTCTTTCAGAATTTTAATAATAGTCCAAATGCTGAAACCGCAAATTTTGGCAACCAGTCCAAGCACAACAAAAGCAAAGAAGAAAATAGCGGCGTAAACCAGAATAGCCAGTTTAAGCAGCGGCAATAGTGAACTGAAGCCAAAGTTTGCCACAGTTGCAGCGATTAAGCCGAATACGCCCAGCGGCGCAAACTTCATAATCATGTGGGTTACTTTGAACATGGTTTCTGAAACAGCATGCAGCACGTTCAGCAATGGCTGTTTGGTTTCTTGATCCAAAGCGCCTAAACCGATACCAAACATGACCGAGAAGAAAATAATCGGCAGCATTTGACCATTGGTCAGCGCGCTGAAGAAGTTAGGCGGAATGAGTGACAATACAGTTTGCACTAAACCATGCGAATGCTCGCTGACTTCATGCGTGGTTTCCTGATATTTAGAAATATCTACCTGTGTCAGGCTAGACATATCAATACCGGCACCGGGCTGGAAGATATTGGCTGCAACTAAACCGACCACAATAGCAACGGTGGTAATGATTTCAAAATAAAGGATCGTTTTGAAACCGAGTTTACCCAGATTGGAGGTCTTGCTGGTATTGGCAATGCCTAAAATAAGCATCGAAACCACAAGCGGAATCACAATCATCTTAATAAGGTTAATGAAAATTGAGCCCAAAGGGGTCAATACATTTGTGACTAAGGTCTCACGGTATTCAGGAGAATAATGGAGGAAAGAGCCAGCCAGCACACCTAAAATAAGTGCAATTACGATCTGCCATGCAAGGCTAATCTTAATTTTTTTCATACTCAGCTCTGAAAAAATAAATAAGGGGCAAAAATCCGCAATAGCTCTCACAGCCAGTTCAAATCGCACAGACTGGCGCAGCAAGAAAATTTTGGCAGATTGGGTTGATGATATTGTGAAGACATTGTGAAAAATCAGCCAATAATATTTGGCATAACTAGGTTGTTTGCTTATTATTTTTACAGTTTTATTTAACAATTCGATTCAATACATAAAATTAATTAATTTAATTGATAAAAAATAGTAATAAATAAACAATCAGCGCTTAATGACTAAACGGTAATAGGCGCTAAGCAGGCAAAGCGCGCCAAAAATGCATAAATAGATCAGTTTGGGCGCGGCATCTAAAATAGGAGCGCCCATCTGATTGAATTGTATGAACATTTGTATGCCTTGCGTAGACGGCAAGAAATTGGCGAAGTACTGCATCCACAGCGGCATGGCGGCATGCGGCCAAGCCGTGCCGGACAGTAAAAACAGGGGAATAGATGTAAAGACAATTACATGTCCTGCACGTTCCGGCATATCCAAAAAAGACGACAGCAGCATGGCAAGGCCAACAATACAGCTGATAAAAATCGGTACGCCAATAAGCATGCCAATAAAATTACCGCCGCGCGGATAATCATAGAGCCAAAAAGTAAAGCCAAATAAATAAAAGCTTCCTAAACAGCCAATACTGAATACTGTGGCAAAAATTCCCCAAAATTGGCTGGCTGATGCGCGCCATTGGCGGTTTTCACGGTAGCCAGCCAGCAGCATGCATAGTCCCAGCACAATGGTCTGATGAATAATTAGCGGTGCTACAGCGGGGAAAATATAGCTGCCGTAACCGGAGAGTGTGTTAAACAGCGGAATTTGATGAATGGAAAGGGCTGGACTGAAATGTGAAATGCTGCCGAACTTTTCAGCTTGCTCAGACAGGGCATTTTCAATTGACATGGCTAAGCCTAAGCCAATTTGTTTAGTTTTTAAAAAATTGGCTGCACTTAAATACAGCCCAACGCCGCCGACTTCACCGCGGTGCAGGCTGCCGGATAAATTTTCCGGAAGAAGTAATATCCCGTCAGCTTGCTGGCGCTCAATCATTTGCTGCGCTTCGGCAAAATTGCCAGTAACTGCCTTAATTTCGACATTGGGGCTGTTGGATACTTGACTGATAATGGCGGCAGTCAGCGCGCTTTGTTCTTCATCAACAATAATAATTGGAAGAGATTGGGCTTGCTGCGCCTGATACGCGGTCGGATAGAAAAAGCTGTACAGAAATACCGAAAGCACCAAGGTCGTTAAAATGGAAGAGTTGGCCGCAATATCTTTTAGCGTCTGCAGGCAGTAATAAAAAAATTGCTTCATGGCCTAATCTCACGGGCATATTTTTTGCTAAAGGCATAAGCTAGCGCAAAATATAACAGGGCATATACAGCTAAAACCGCAAATGGCTGCAGTGATGAACTGAGCGGACTGCCGATGACCCATTGTTCAGTCTGCAGTTTGGCATATGGGGTATAAGGAATAATATGCGCCCAAAATTTGGTAAACATCGGCGCATTGTTTAGCGGCAGCGTCACGCCGGCAAAGCTAAGTGATGAACCGCCATATACGGCAATGACGCCAAAGGTTTTGCTCAGGTTTTTGGTGGCCAGCACAATGGCGCTGCTGAGAAAAGCATAGGCGCTGTAAAATAAAATCTGGCCTGCCAGAATTAACCATAAATGGCCGGCAACAAACCAGCCGCGGATGCCTATGAGCCAAACCATCCATAGCCAAGTCCAAAGCGTGAAAATTGCGACATAGACTAAATTTTTTGACAGCAAAGCGCTGAACAGATAATGCGGCTGCAGCCAGTTGCCGGCCGTATTGAATTTCAGTTCTTGCCCCACAGAAAAAGCCACACAGCAGCACAGCAGCAAATGCAGAATGGCTGGAATCATAAAAGGCTCTAAATAGAACTCATAGTTCAGTCCCGGATTATACAGCGGCGAAATTTTTACATTTGGGGTCGGAGCATCGATATAAGGAATGCTGTTTTCCAAATAGCTTTGGCCGCTGAAATTGGCGATAGCTTGCAGAGAGCTGATCAGCATGGCGGAAGAGATGGTATTGCCGACACTGAAATAGCTTTGGTTGAAGGCGATACTGATCTGTGCATCTTTAGCCTGCACCAACCGCTGTTCCGCGCCTGCAGGAATATGCACATAGCCCCAAATTTTGTTTTGATTCAGCAGATGCTCGGCTTCTGACATACTGGGAGTAATGGCGGCTACATCCAAGGTATGATTAAGGCTTAAATAGCGTTCAATATTGCGGCTTAAACTGCTTTGATCTTGATCTATGACGGCAATTGGCAGATGTTCAGGTTTGCCTTGCTCAAACATGGCGCTAAACAGCACCACAATAAACAGCGGTGCCAGCGTAACGAGGCATAAATCCCACCTGTGCTGCGCCAAATAGCGCAGCTCGCGCTGAATGCCCGCCAGCAAGCCGTGCATTTACTGCGCCTCTTTGACTTTAAACAGCACGCTCATACCAACTTTTAGGTCTGAAATGGGCTGAGCTGGCTTCATGTGGAGTTTGAAGCTGCGGATGTCATACCCGCCAGTTTGGCGAGTGGTCTTAATTGTGGCAAAGTCACCTTCAGCATCAATATATTCGATATGAAATGGCGCGCTTTTGCCCAAAGCTGGAATGTAGCCATTGAGTGTTTTTGAGCGGTACACCGACTGATACTGATCTTCACGTACATTTAGGCTGACCCAAACATCATCCTGTAAAATGCTTACCACCGGCACACCTGTAGCGACCAGTTCAGAGGGCTTACCGTAAGTTTTAGAAATGGTGCCGGAAATTGGCGAAAGCAGCTTTGTTTCTGCTTCCAGCGCATTGGCTTCGGCAACTGCTGCTTTGGCAATGTCGACTTGCGCATCCGCCGTAGTTTTCTGCTCTGGTGTGCTGCCGCGTTTAGCGCGGGCATATTGCTGATAAGATGCTTCGGTCATTTCAGCAGCAGATACCGCGGCTGCTTTCATTTCATCACGGCGCTGCCGCGAAATTACACCTTCCTGAAACAGTTTCGCGCCGCGCTGATAGGTCGTTTGCGCCAGTGCCTGCTGTGCTCTTAGGCTTTGCCAGTTTGCATACAGTGATGCAATATTTTCTTCCTGAGAACCGCGGTCGGCAGTAGACTGCAGCGCCAGCGCAGACTGCAGCGAAGCCAGCGCCTGCTGTTTTTTAGCATCCACTTCAGGGCTGAACAGGCGGACCAGTTCTTGACCTTTTGTCACTTTTTGTCCGTCATGCACATAGACTTCTTCGATGCGGCTGGGGACTTTGGTTGAAACATGAATAGTTTCAGCTTCGACGCGGCCCTGCAATTCGACTTCTTTGGGCTGATAGCTTTTCCATAGGCCAAATGCAATTAGGCCCAGCAGCAGAATAAAAACTGCGGCCAGCACAAATTTTATGGCACTGGATTTTTTAGCTGCGCTGCCAGAGCTTTCATCAGTATTTTGCGTTTTATCTTTACTTTTATTTTGCTGTGAG
>JASLHF010000110.1 GCA_030152275.1 Acinetobacter sp.
ATCGACAATGATGGCTTGGTCACGGATATAGTCTTCACCCGGCATCCAGCCATAACCGTTTTTCGCCGCATCGGCCGCTTTTTGCTGTTCTTCCGGTGACATCGGCACATCTAGCCACTTACCGCCCAGCGATTCAACCTGGTCTCGCGCCGTCGGACGTAAATCTGTTGCTTCAACCACTGCGCCCAAACGCTTTGCAGTTGCAATCGCTTGCAAACCGGCAACGCCGACACCCATGATCACAACACGCGCAGGTTTAACGGTACCTGCCGCTGTCATCAGCATTGGGAACATACGCTGATATTCTGCTGCCGCCAAAAGCACAGATTTATAACCTGATAAGTTGGCTTGAGAAGAAAGCACGTCCATGTTTTGCGCACGGGATAAGGTACGCGGCAGCAATTCCAGCGCAAATGCAGACACTTGCTGAGCAGCAAATTGGTCCAGCTCGGGATTGCGGTATGGGTCAAACATTGCGATGACTGCGGTGTTCGGTGCAAGTTTTTGAATTTCGTCTCCCTTAGGGGCGCGAACTTTCAAAACAATTTGACTGCCGGCATAGGCATCATCTGTAATTTTGGCGCCAATCTGTTCATATGCGCTATCGATGTAAGCAGCGTTTACCCCTGCTCCGCGTTCAATAACGACATTATGACCAGCGCTGATCAACTTCTTTACTGTTTCTGGCGTCGCAGCGACGCGATTTTCACCGACAACAGTTTCGGCTGGAATTCCGATCTGCATGAGCGTTCCTCAAGCTAGTTTTTCTTAAGTAAGCAACGCAAACTGCGATGCTTCCCCTCAGGATGTATTTTTGTACAATTTTTGGATTCTAATTGAACTTTTTTAAAATACTACCCAATATTTATTTAATAAATACCTATATTTTGAACTCATGATTCATAAAAATTATGATGTGATATAGCACTTATTCATTTTTATTTTTAATGTTATGAATATTTTTTATGCATTTTTTAGTTGATTCTCCGATTCCACATGGCTCTTGCTGCTTTTTCACTCTACTCAACTGATCGAATACCGCGGTCTTTGATCTTTTTGACAGCTGAACATTGATCTGAAAAAAAATATTTACATGACATTGTGAGCTGAAAGGCCTGTTCTACAATGCATTGCTGATCTCTTATTATTCGCATTGGCAAGAATGACAAATCAGCGCCGATATTCAGCACGATATACCGGCCATTTTGTTTAAATTTACAGGCGCGCCAGCCAACTATGGAGGCTATCGAAGCAAAATAGTAAAACTGCATTTTTTTCGTGTTTTTGCACAAAATTTATTATCCGCCTTAAGTCTAATCTGATTGAAAAAAGCTGAAAAAAAATATTTTTTTATATTTTGCACCATGATGAAGCTCCGTAAAAATCCATCACAGCGCTATTTTTTGCTCGATTTTAGTGCGTTTTTTAGCATTCGCTCTTAGGCTTAACTTTAAATTTTGACAATTTTTTTCTTGAAACTGCATTGAAACGACCTGCTCGTCACCTTTTTAGCTAAAAAATACCTTTTTATACCGGCTTATTGCCTTGCAAGCGCATGAATTTTAGGAATACTCCCCTAGAATTATTTTACATTTCCTGTTTTTGTAAGGGCCTTTTATACTGTTTTCCTCCCCGGCCACAGCCCGAATCATAAAAGCATGCTGCGATCTTTGAACCCAACCCACACCGGTTCCCTCTGCGCGGTTTTAGCCGCCTTTTTGTTCAGCACCAAAGCCATTTTCATTAAGCAAGCTTATGCGCTTTCACCGCTGGTGGATGCAACCGTACTGATGGCGCTGAGAATGGCCAGCGCTTTGCCCTTTTTTCTATTAATCAGCTGGTTCAGCCGGCATCATTATCATGATGTGCGCGGCAAAGACTGGGCTTTGCTGGCCTTCGCTGGGCTGCTGGGATATTACTGGGCCAGCTGGCTCGATTTTCAAGGCTTAATGTACATCAGCGCATCACTGGAACGGATTATTCTATTTTTGTATCCGACTTTGACTGTCCTTGCTTCCAGACTGATTTACCGCCAGCCGCTGAATATTAAAACTGTGCTGGCAATTCTGCTCAGCTATGGCGGTACGGTGATTGTAATGTTGCAAGAGCAGAGCCATAGCCCGCACAATGGCAATTTCTGGCTGGGCGCCAGTTTTGTCTTTGCCAGCGCTGTGGCATTTGCGGCTTATTTGCTGATGACCCCAAAACTGATGATAAAATTCGGTTCATGGCATTTTACCGGCTTGGCGCTCAGTATTGCCTGTTTAGGCACACTCACTCATTTTGCGCTTGCCGTGCCCGAGCCTCTGCATGTGCTGGGACAGCTTCCGCTGAGTGTTCTGGCTTATGGCGCAGCGCTTGGTTTTTTTGTCACTGTGCTGCCGACTATTCTAATGATGCAAAGCATTGTGCGTTTGGGGCCAGGCCAGTCTGCCATGATTGCTTCTATTGGACCCGTTTTAACAATTTTGTTGGCAGTCGCTTTTTTGGGTGAGCAGCTGAACGGTATACAATGGCTGGGCTGCCTGCTGAATATTGCGGGCGTGCTCATGATTACGCTGTCAAAGAATAAAGGCAGCTGAGGATGCCAGCATCTCTTTTGCTATGCTGATAAAACTTAGCTGTAATGTACTGGCCGCATTATGGGCCAGCAAGCATTCTCCCAAGCTCTACCGCTCACTGCGTTAAGGATAACCTGCATATGACTGCTGATATTAGTGAAAATAAACCCTTGCTTCTGCTCATGGCAGTGGCTTGCGGTCTTTGCGCTGGGGCAAATTATTATTGCCAGCCCTTAATTAATTCAATTCAGCAGTCATTTCATATTGCGCAGTCGCAAGCAGCACTGACTGTCACCTTTGCTCAAATTTCCTATGCGCTGGGACTTCTGTTTATTGTGCCGCTGGGCGATATTGTGAATAAAAGAAAGTTTATTCCGCTGCTGATGTTTGGCGCAGCAGCAGGCCTCGGCATTTGCGCATTGTCAGCAAATTTAACCATGCTGTGGATAGGCACAGTGATTGCAGGTCTATTCTCTGTGGCCGCTCAGGTGCTGATTCCGCTGGTAACGCTGGCGGTACGCCCAGAAAAAATCGGCCAAGTGGTGGGTTTTTTGATGAGCGGGCTGCTGGTGGGGATTTTGCTGTCCACTAGCCTGTCTGGCCTTTTATCGAATTTATTTCACTGGAAAGTCATTTATATCGTGAGCGCAGTACTGATGTTGCTGCTGGCCGTGATCTTGCTGCGCCAGCTGCCGGCGGTCAGTACCTCACGGATGAATTACGGCGTGATTTTCCAGTCTATGGGACAGCTGCTGCAGGAACGCCGCCTGCTGCTTCGTTCTCTGGCTGGAGGCTGTGCCTTTGCCGCCATGAGTATTTTATTTTCCACCATTGCAATGCTGCTGACTGCGCCTCCCTTTGCACTGGCCGATGTATGGGTAGGTGTCGTGACACTGGCTGGCGTATTTGGCGCACTCTCGACACAGTGGATTGGCCGCTGGGCTGACCGGGGCTATACACAAAAACTGACAGCAGCCGGCTGCCTGATTTTATGTCTCAGCTGGGGCTTGTTATATGCAGGGGGACACTCACTGGCTAGCTATATTAGCGGTTATGGCTTGATTAGTCTTGGACTGGCGGTTGTGCACAGCTGCAATCAAAATATTATTTTCCAGCTTAACCCTGCAGCCCGTTCGCGCATTAACTCGATTTATATGACCATGTATTTTATTGGCGGCGCCTGCGGTTCTGCTTTGGGCGTGTATGCGTGGCACCATGGGGGCTGGAACGGTGTATGCATAGCAGGCTTGCTGTTGGCGCTGGCAGCATCCTGTTTCGCGGCGCTGGATTTTCGCTATCAAAACGCCATGCCTAAGCAATTCACATAGGTGCTTCTGAATTGCTGGCAAATGGCTGAATTTCGGCTTAGCAGACTTGAGCCGCTGGATAAAAACTTTGACCGCTGTCTAGCATTTTAGGATTTTCCAGCATTAACAGGATGATGGCCGGCAGCAAAGCATGCAGCAGATGGCAGCCGTGTTCCAACAGCTTGCGGTTCATGGCGCTGGCGCACGCGCTTCCGCCATTAATGATCAAGTTGCGCAAGGTAAACAAACGTTCCAAGACCTGCGTGAGCATCTGCAAAGTGTTCTTCTGTTCGCGCGCTTCCTGCACTGCATGTTTTTGCTGTTGCAGCTGCTGCTTACATTGGCTTTCACTAATTTTTGCATGCTGATAATCATGATAGGCTTGCGTCATGCAAACGTTGTCCGCCACTGCATTTACAGACAGCAGCAGGCGCTCCCAAAGTATACGGTCTATTCTGCCGGAGCCATCTTTTTGAAATAGCGCATGTAAAAACGCCTGCTCTGGGGCAGCGTTCAGCTCTTTGGCATATACGGCACCCAAAGCAATCCATAAACTGAGATACTGCATATCTAGGTCGTGATGCAAGTCTGAGGCTTTTTTGAACCAGCTTATCCCACGCTGTATGCGTAAGTTAAAGGCATCTGAGTATTCTGCTTTTTGACTTTTAAAAATTTCTTCTAGCATGAGCATAGTTGTCTTCCTGACTTTTTATTTTTCTCCTTTAAAACTTAAATAATATTGCGTGTTTACTCAATGATTTATTGTGACTTAGGCCGTAGAGTTTTTTCATTTAATATTTTTTTGTTTTTTATCAAAAACTTAAATTCATTAAAACTTTAGTCCACTGCCCTATAAATTCCGACTAAATAGACCTGCTGTTTTCCGATATGCTTTCATGTCTAAGCTTTATCTCAACCCTGCCATTTTTTAATATTGGCTGCTTTAAGCTGC
>JASLHF010000125.1 GCA_030152275.1 Acinetobacter sp.
TAACGAGCGCAACGAAACCAATGTAAAAGGTGTATTTGCTGCCGGAGACTGTACAACTGTACCGTACAAACAAATCATCATTGCCACAGGTGAAGGCGCGAAAGCATCGCTGTCTGCATTTGATTACATTATCCGTTCGGGTCAATAATTTAAATTGAACCGCTAAAAGGCCAGTCTTCGGATTGGCTTTTTTATGTGTAATAAATTAAGTTTTAAATATAATTCTTGCCGCTAAATGTAAGCCTTTGTCATTTTCAAGTCATGCAAACCTGCTTAAATACGTTGAATCTCAGCTGGAAATTAAAGTTAGCAGATGCCAAATTTGTAAAAATCTTTTCGAAATTATTTTTATATTATTTTTAAAAATCAGTAAGTTATTATTTGAACTGCATCACATTTTTAATTCAATGCAAAATCTTGACTGTACATTGCTTGTAGTGCTGCAAATCATCACATAAGATGAACAAACGATCATGAAAAGTTGATTAAAAATAAAAACAACAAGCTGTGTCAGATAATAAGGAGAAGAAAATGCACTATCAGTATCACTGTGCCTGCTGCAACAAAATTGTTGCTTCAACTGACAAAGAATGTACCAATTGTGGGTCCCATAATATAAAAAGTCCTTATGGATTTTGGATTTTTTGTATTTTAGCCTGCCTCGCCGCCGCGGTCATTTTTAAAGCCGTACATGTTTATTTGCAAGATCATCAGGAAATGCCTGTACAGCAAAGCCTGCTGGATGTGCTGCAGCAAGACAATAAACCGCAAGCCAAATAATCTATTATCGAACAGGCAAAGCTATCATAGTAAACCGCTATGCAAAGGCAGCGGTTTTACCGTGTATTACTATTTTTTGTCAGAATGATTGCAAATGACATCAAAGCACGCCAAGCCTAATTTGTTAAAATGTTCAGCAGGAAAAATCAAAAAATACACTTCATATGATATCTGCTGCGATGCTGCATCCTCAAAATGCACAAGAGATACTTCGCGCCCTGCCCAGCTAAAAAGTACAGCATAAAATGCGAAAGACTGCCCACAGCGGGCGCCAAGTATGCACTCATCTAATCAATCCATTACACAATGCGCATGTCTAGCCATAAATGGTTTAAACTGACTGGCTATATAAATGTAAAGTACTCATTGTAAAGTACCGATGTACATGGCTGATCACAGCCATTTTTTTGATGTGAGCGCAAACATGATCCAATTGATTAAAAAAGGCGGTTTACGCGAACGCGCTAACCGCAGCCGTAACTATACCGGCTCTGAAAACACCGAAACCACCTTAAAGCCAAACCGTTACCGCAGCAGCGAAAAAATACAAAACTTGCCTGATGATGCCGAACAAAATACGCCTGCTACAACGCATACAGCAAGTGAAAAAAATACAGACAAAGCGTGCGATCATTAGAAGCGGTAAAAGGCTAAAGCTGTGATATGCCGCAAGTACGGGTATCACTTATATATTTTTTATTTAAGAAAAGATAAGCTGTTTGACTTCACAATTATTTAAACCAGTTTAAGCGCATCCAGCCACAGCCAGACCGCAAAACCCATAAACAAAACACCGGAAGCAATATCGATATAACTGCCTGAACGCTGATACAGCACCTTGATTTTCGGCATGGATAAAATCAGCATCAGCAATGAAAACACCAAAAAAGTTTGAATTGGGATAATAAATGCCAGCTGGGTTTTTAAATGCATCCCTGCATTGGAACTTAAGGCCAAAGAAAACACACTGCTGAAATAAATTAAAGTTTTAGGATTAGATAAATTGGTCAGCAGTCCCAGCATAAAATAATTTTGAGACTTTTCTGTTTCGGCGGGTGTATCCAAATTGGCAGACTGCTTCAAACTTTTTAAACCGCCATTTAGCATAGCCCAGCCCATTTTGGCCAAAAACAAACCGCCAACCAGCATCAGCGCCTGCTGAATCCAAGGCAACTGTTCCACCAGCACAGTAAAGCCGGCCAATGTCAGCACCACCCAAACTACAATCCCAACAGAAATGCCGGCAATAATTTTTAAAGTATTAGTGCGTGAAGTTGAAGCTGCGCTTTTTGCAATTAGCAGCACATCTGGGCCGGGACTAAGCTGCGCTGCAAAATGCAGTGCGCAAATGGTGAAAAGCAAAGACATAGTCAAATCAGGTGTATAAAAACGCCTGCATTATACCGCTAGATCAAAAATATAGGGGCGATTACTCTGCCCCATGCACAAAAAAAGCCGGAGGCATGCTTCGGCTTTTATCAAATATGGCTTAATGAGCTGTTCTATTTATTTGGGATTGATATCTTTCATTTCAATTTTTTTAGCTTCTGGCTTCACTTCACGCGCTTCGCCGTCAATCACGCTCGAATCACGTCCAGCCTGCTGGTTCTGCATGTCCTGCATTTGGCGCATCATGTCTGCAAACGGGTTTTGCCCTTGCGCGCCGCCCATGCCATTCATATCTCCCATCATGCCGCCCATCATTTTTTCCATCATGGACTGCTGGCGCTTCATCATTACTTTCATCATGGTGGCTTTCAGCGCATTTTGCACCGGCGGCAGTAAAATCAGCACAGCCAATACATCTGAAATTAGACCAGGAATCATCAGCAAGAAGCCGGCAATAATTTTTGGCAAATTGCCTGAAAGCGCAGGATCCGCACTCATTTGCCCAGCTTGCATCTGCTGCATTTGCGGCATCAATCCAGCTGCATATTTACGAATAATATTCAAGCCAATGAAAAATGCGATCACAAACCAGAAAAATACATACCACATGCTGCCGACAAAGTCGCCCACGCCGATCCAAACCATGACTTCAAGGATTAAGCCAATCAGTACAATAAGAAATAATTTCATGAAAATTAATCAAATCTCAATTAAATAAATAAACTGCATCAATCAAGCGCTTAATCACTATCAAGCTTTTTTGATCCGCTTATGTAACAATATGGGCATTATTTCATTTTTAAAGGGCAAGCATGTCATTAATTATCGGTATTGATCCCGGTTCCCGCCTGACTGGCTATGGAATTATTGAACATGAAGGCTCTAAATTGCGTTTTGTCGATGCAGGCACAATCCGTACAGAAACTGCGGAAATGCCGGAACGGCTCAAACGGATCTTTGCCGGTATTGACCGTATTGTAAAATTTCACGGCCCGACCGAAGCTGCTGTTGAACAAGTCTTTATGGCGCAAAACCCGGATTCTGCACTAAAGCTGGGGCAAGCGCGCGGCGCAGCTATCGCCGCCTTAACCAATTTAGACTTGCAGGTTGCAGAATACACAGCGCGTCAAATTAAGCAGTCTGTCGTCGGTTATGGCGCTGCCGATAAAGAACAGGTACAGATGATGGTGATGAAACTGCTGAGTTTAGAAATCAAACCGCAGCAGGATGCCGCCGATGCTTTGGCCGCTGCAATTTGCCATGCGCATGCATCAGGCAGCATGAGCAAAATGGCCGTACTCAATGCCTTGGGCGGTATGGCGCGCGGACGCAGCCGCTACAGTTCACGGCGCCGCTAAAGTGTATTAATTCTGAATATCTGAATAATAGCTGTCTAAGCTTTTAAAAAGCATGAAGGTAAAGCTGTGTAAGAAAACCGGCTTGCGCAGTGCTGATTTTCATTACTCAAAGCGCAACAATTTCGGATAACAAAATTGATCTAAGGAATAGATTCTTAAGCATATCAACCCGCCAAAATCATGGCAAAATATGCTCGCACATGCCAAATTTCAGCAAAAATTGAACGGCCCCTATCGCTTAAATATCTTTGCTGTATAAAAACTTCCACATTGTTATGGCTTTGCGCTCAAGATAGCTGCAAGAATTGAGAAATTGACGGCAGGCTTGTATTCAATCTTCTGCAGAATGCACTTTAGTCTCTGAACAGTGTGAATTTTGTGTATGTACAGTCAGCTGGCAATAATACCTGCTGCTGAATTGCATCAACGCGTGCATGCAGAGGCCCCAGATAGCTTTTCTTGAGGAGCGCTTGCGCTGCGCTTTCGTCACCGTAAATGACTGCTTCTACCTCGCCACTTGGCAAGTTTCTTACATAGCCCTTAAGCCCGAGTTCCAGCGCCTGCTGTTCAAACCATCGCCGATAGCCCACACCCTGCACTTTACCGAAAATTTTCAATTTTAAGGCTTTCATAATTACGCTGTTTCCATTCTTGCATTTTATAAATTCACCACATGATGGACCGCCTGCGCCATATCCTGCGCCTGTAGCCCGCGCATGCCGTGTTTTGCCAAATAGTCGCCAGCCAACGCATGCAAGGTCACAATTTCATGCAGATGGATCTGTTCATGAAATTGCGCTTTTAGACTGGCTGTCATACCTGCCAGCACATCTCCCATGCCGCCTGTGCCCATGCCGGCATTGCCTGCTGTACAGATCCATAACTGATCTTCCAAAATCAGACTGCCAGCGCCTTTGAGCACCCATTGCCCTGCATATGTTTGCTGCAGCTGATGAATTGCGCCCATACGGTCAGATTCAATTTCAGCGGTGCTGCAGCCCAGCAGTGTCGCGGCCTCGCCCGGATGCGGCGTTGCATAACTGTACGCCTTCAATTTGGCCGGATGCTGCGCCAAAAACCATAAAGCATCAGCATCCAGCACCGTTTCTATTGCAGCCTGCTGAATACACCCAAACCATGCTTCAAACTGTTTTTCCGCCCAAGCGTCACGGCCCAGCCCCATGCCAAAACTGACTGCATCCGCCTGTGCCAGCGCCTGTTCAATATCTTCTGCAGTCATCGTATTGATGTCACGCAGCATAATATTCGGCGCACGCGATAAAATCGCGGTGTGGTGCTTGGCATCACATACCACCGTCACTTTGCCGGCCCCGGCATGAAAAGCAGCTTCTGCAGCCATCATGACTGCACCGCCCATCTGCGCATGTCCGCCAACAATAAATACATGGCCATAGCTGCCTTTATGGCCAAAAGCCTCCCGCGCGGGCAGCTGTATCTTAACGGGTGACAGGTATGCGGCAGCGTACAGTTGGTCATCTGACGGAATGGCATCTATCACCTGTACCTGACCGCAAAAGGCTTTGCCCTGTCCAGTAAATAATCCAGCTTTCAGTCCCAAAGCGCTGAAAGTGTAATCTGCCTGTATGGCGCAAGGCAAAGGCTGGCCGCTGTTTGCCTGCAAACCGCTGGGCACGTCAATAGCAACTTTAAGTCCTGTACGCGCATTCATGCTGCAGATAATCTCTTGCCAAACAGCATCCAGTTCGCGGTTCAGCCCGATGCCAAATAAAGCGTCAATATAAGCATGGTAGTCTTGAGTAAATGTAAAGCCAGAATGGATTTTCACCCCGCATGCCTGCGCTTCGCGTTCTGCAGCCTGCAAGTCGGCAGAGCTGCCCAAAGGCGCCGCATAAATTTCTGTGTGAAAACCGGCCTGCTTTAAATATTTCGCAGTTAAATAGCCGTCACCGGCATTATTTCCCTGCCCGCAGCACACTGCAATGCGCTGTGCGCCATGTTCACGCAAAATGGGAATCAAGCGCTGCGCAATGTTCCACGCCACTTGCTGCATTAATCCATAGGAACTGTTGTGCTGACTAAACCAGCGCTGCTCCCAAGCTTGAATACTTTGACTCAGATAAACTGGGCTATGGTAAACTTGCTGCTGCATGATTCTTCCTTTTCAAATGGTTTATGGCAACACCCGCTCAAACAAAAATTCAGCTCAATCAAGATGATCCAGAAGCGCTAAAAGCATGGATTAAAGCGCAGGCTTTGGCTTTGGGCTTTTCTGATTGTGTCATTGCCAAACCGGATGCTCAAGCAGAATTACCCCGTTTCAAAGAATATTTGAAACGCGGCTATCATGGCGACATGAAATTTTTAGAAGAAAATTTAGACAAGCGCGCTGACCCAACATTGCTCATTCCCGGCACCAAAAGCATCATTTGTGTGCGTATGGATTATTTGGTGGAAACACCGAAGCCCCGTTATGTGCCCATTGAGCCTAATGCAGCCATTATTGCCCGCTATGCGCGCGGACGTGATTACCATAAAACCATGCGCGGGCGCTTAAAAACGCTGGCCTCTCAAATTCGGGAAAAAGTGGGCGATTTTGAGTCACGCCCTTTTGCCGATTCTGCGCCAGTATTTGAAAAATCTTTGGCGGAAAATGCCGGCATGGGCTGGACAGGCAAACATACCTTGCTGATTCACAAAAAATCCGGCTCTTTTTTTGTGCTTGGCGAGCTGTTCACTTCATTAGATTTACCTTTCGATACACCTGCTACTAAGCATTGCGGCTCATGTACCGCCTGTATCGACATATGTCCAACGCAGGCCATTGTTGAGCCGTATATGCTTGATGCACGCAAATGTATTGCTTATTTAACCATTGAATATAAAGGCATTATTCCAGAAGAACTGCGCAGAGGCATTGGCAACCGCGTATTCGGCTGCGACGACTGCCAGCTCATCTGCCCATGGAACAGCTTTGCAAAAAAAACCTCGATTGAGGATTTTAACCCGCGCCATGGCCTAGATCAGATGACATTGCTGGACTTATGGCAATGGGATGAAGCAACATTCTTAAACTGCACCGAAGGCAGTCCCATCCGGCGCACAGGCTATCAAAGCTTTATGCGCAATATCGCCATTGGCTTAGGCAATGCGGACTATTCTGCAGAAATATTGCAATCTTTGCGCCAAAACCGTGCACTGCATGATGAGATTGTGCAAGTCCATATTGACTGGGCCATTATAGAACAAAGCCGTAAAGCGCCTTAAACTGCAGTTATTCCAATTTCACACATTATCATCCAGTTACTTTCAAAGTTTGCAAAATTTAAAAGTTGAGCGTGCACAATCTCTGCAAAGTTATGAATATCTAAAAAAACTTTGCAGCGATATTTGCATAAAAACAGCTTATTTTGCAGCTAAATACATCATCTTATATTTAGGCTCATTTCAAAGTTTAATCGGGAGATACTATCAAAGTTGACATTTATTGCCTTTGGCTTTGGCACGATTTCTGTATGATTAATAGCACGATATAACAATGATGACGGACAGCAAGCATGAACTTACGTAATGACTGGACTCGTGAAGAAATTCAGGCTTTATATGAGCAGCCCTTTTTAGATCTCGTTTTTGAGGCGCAGCGCGTGCACCGTGAACATTTTGACCCCAATACCATTCAGGTCAGCACATTGCTGTCGATTAAAACCGGCAAATGCCCTGAAGACTGCAAATACTGTTCACAGTCTGCGCACTATGATTCTAATTTAGAAGCCGAAAAACGTATTGCGGTAGATAAAGTTATTTCTGAAGCTAAAGAAGCGCTGGCTTCCGGCTCATCGCGTTTCTGCATGGGCGCAGCATGGCGCAACCCGCATGAGCGCGATATGCCTTATGTGCTGGAAATGGTGCGTGAAGTAAAATCATTAGGTCTAGAAACCTGCATGACCTTAGGCATGCTGAACCAATCACAGGCTGAGCGCTTGAAAGATGCCGGTTTAGACTACTACAACCACAACTTAGATACGTCACGTGAATATTACTCCCATATTATCAGCACCCGCACATTTGATGACCGTTTGAATACACTGGAATATGTCCGCGGCGCCGGCATGAAAGTCTGCAGCGGCGGCATTGTCGGTTTGGGTGAAAACCGCAACGACCGTATTGGGCTGCTGCAAGAGCTTTCAACACTGCCAATTCACCCGGAATCTGTGCCAATCAACATGCTGGTGCCAATTGATGGCACACCATTAGCTGATGTTGAAAAGCTGGATGTGACTGAATGGATCCGCACTATTGCTGTAGCGCGCATTATTATGCCAAAAAGCTATATCCGCCTGTCTGCTGGACGTGAATCACTGTCAGATTCTGATCAAGCGCTGGCATTCATGGCAGGTGCAAACTCACTGTTCTCTGGCGAAAAATTACTGACTACACCAAACGCAGGTGAAGGTAAAGACAAGCAGCTGTTCAGCAAATTAGGTTTAGTTGCAGAAAAAGCTAAGCCAACAGTCGCAGAACTGACTGTTGATGCTATGGCCAGCTAATCACGGTTAGCTACTATACGAATAGCCGCATCATCCATGCTTATTTTTCAAAACTCTGCGTTTAGAACAATAAGCCGGATGCCAAACCTCAAGATAAAGATCTAAGCAAAAATTTTATCTTGTTAGATTTAGAGCCAAACCATTCTCTCTAACCTTCTCCTTAAATTTAAAAAGCCCTCATATAGAGGGCTTTTTATCTGCAAATAGTGCATATTTTTCATGTTAGGCTTTTGCAAAGTTGTGTGCAGTAATTAAGATACCGTATCGGGCATTTAAGTAATCGCCTTCTTTAATAATATCCTGACCATTAGCATGCCTGACCAGCAGTTCTTTACTGATTGCATCATATTGAAAAGCATCAAAGCAGTCCTGATGATGGCACAGCCAAGTTAATGTATCTTGCAGCTGAGCATCAACGACATAGCTTTCTGCGTGAAAATCTTTAGCCATATTTGTATCAAAGGTGGGTTTCAAAATAGCTATAGTGTAAAGCCTTTATCTTTCAGCTGAAAGTTACAATAAAAAAGTGAGCTTTCGCTCACCTTTTTAATCTTTAGTCACACCGCACTTACGGCATTCCTTATGCGCACCAATTTCTTCCATTTGCTCATATTCGTAAATATGCATACAAAATAATTTTCTAAATAAATGAAGCATGTTGTTATAACTCCCATTTAATTTTATAAAAACGCTTCTTGAGTATTTCTTCCTGAAACACTCAGGTTCTTTGCTTAAAAAACCATAGTTATTTATTAGCATATTTTGCCTTTAAGTCAAATATCATTCATCTGTTTTATGCATTTTTGAATGGTAAAAGTGTGATATTTTTGGCATATACATAAATAATCTTGCTGCATTACACACAACACCCGCTATTTACAAACCATTCATAAATCAATATCTTAAATTATCGTTTTATCACCTTGCCAACATAATGCGGCCATTAGAATTTCCTGATTTACCTCATTTCCAGCAAACCGCCAAAGATTTTTTATTGCTTTATCAATTTATTTTTATCTTTTTCCCAACATTGAACCAGCACCATTAAATACAAATTGTGTATGTTCTGTTTCATTGTAAATTTCTCATTTTAAGTCTGCCACAATGTTGGCTAATACGCTTCAAATGCCCCTTTCTTGACACTAAAATTTAAGTATATTGAACTAAAAACATGAACTAGATATACAGCAGAAAGTGCTTCAATCTATAGAGCATCTTAAGATACAGGTTCAAAAGCAGACACCCTATAAAAGGGTATGGCATTATTTCTTTAACTTGCGCTCCTGATAAAGCTGTTGACTTGAGTCGTAAATAAACATGCTTTGAGTGATTTTTTTCGGCTGCACGTCATCTGTATATGTAACTTCAAGCGGGAAATAGGTTTTTTGATTATTAATCACTTTTAAAGTGGATGTTTGGGTGTAAGCGAACTGCGGCTTCCCAGCATAATAACTTGCTGTAGATCCTCCGGCCGTACCAATTTCAAGGAACTGCATTTTGCCCGTGTCTGGCAGCAAAACTGCATACCACATCGAATTTTCCTGCCCACCCGCTCCGCTGTATGTTGCCAAACTGTAACTGCCCATCACGCTGCTGCCAAAAGGCTGCAGATTTTTTTTCAAGTCCAGCATAAAACTTTCACGCATATGCCCATCACTGCCCGGCATTTCAGTCTGACCATAGGCAGTGTTGATCAGTTGAAAATAACCGCCTTGCTTTTTAAATAAAAATAAATCCGCGGTGCTAGTGCAGGCACGGCAGCCTAAAATATAGCCGTCATAGAAATTGACTTTTTCAACAATCACTAAATAGCGCTGCTGACCCAGCATATTTTTGTATTCAATTGCCGGATGAAAAAACGCAAGCTCATCAGATGACAGCTGCTTATAAGGCAGAGATGTAAAATAATTTGACAGCTTCACTGCTGGTGCCTGAACTGGGGCTTTGTACGCTGGATATGCTGCTTTGGTCACCGTGTCTGCGTCCAATCCTGCTGACGCCAGCGTTTTAGTCAAAGTATTTTTTGCATTGTCCACAGTATTTTTGGCCGTATTTATAATAGGCGCCGCCGTTTCACAGGCAGCCATCGTTAAGCTGACAGCAGTGATAATGATGGCAAATGCTATCTGATTTTTCATTTTTATTTTCCGCAATATTAGAATTTAATTTTTATCCAGAATGCTGTTCTGCGCTTATTGTTCTTTAGGGCCAAGGTTGAGATTACCTTTAAATGTCTGATTAAATGCCTAGGATAGAAATCCTTGGCTTTGCCCCCATTAGGTTTATCTAAATTTGGGTTGGATATTATTATCTTTAATCATGTGAACAATTGAATATAGTACAGTCCTTTGAACACTGGGATTCAAGTAACTATCTTGATGACCAAAACCAGTCATAGGAAATCCTTGTTTTAAAGGAACTTTCTTTTTACTTAGCACTTGATAGCA
>JASLHF010000127.1 GCA_030152275.1 Acinetobacter sp.
GCATCAATGGCATTTTCCAGCAATTCTTTCACCACCGAAGACGGGCGTTCAATCACCTCGCCGGCAGCGATTTGGTTGGCTAAGGCAGGATCAAGCGTGCGGATGCGGCGCGCACTGATGTCAGTTATCATGCAAATTGCTTCTCTAACGCCTGCAGCAATGCAGAATTTGACGCGCTGATTTGCGCACTGCGCAGCAGATTGTCTTCGGATTTTTCAATATTGATTACAATATCTGCTTCTGGAATTTCTTCACCGCCTTTAGAAGGCCATTCAAATAAAAATAGCGCATCCGGTGTTTCCAAATAATCGCGAATACCCATCAGCTCAAGCTCATAGGGGTCATTCAGACGATATAAATCGAAATGAAATATCTCTTTACCGTGAATACTGTACGGTTCAACTAATGTATAAGTTGGGCTTTTTACGGCACCCTGATGGCCCAAATTCTGCAGCCAGTAACGCGTGAGTGTAGTTTTACCCGCACCTAAGTCGCCAATTAAATAAATCACGCCTGCAGTAAAATGTTCAGACAGCGCTTTCGCTAATTTTTGAGTGTCTTCTTCATTGTTTAAAACGAGATTAAATGAATGCGGCATAATACTCACGGCATGAACTTAAAGATCAAATATGATAGCATCGCACGGCACGAAATGCCTATGCCGGCAAACTAGATTGTGTCTTTTATATGCCTAGGCATACGTCCAAGCAGATGGCTTAGCGCGGCGCAAGTTAAAGGATGCCAGCTGATTTTTTCCGTGTTTTATATTTTTCTCTATTGGCTGTGAAGGTTTGCACTGCATGAAAGCTGCTGAATTTACCCCGCCCATGCTGCATGGCGTCAGTGCCAGCAAAGTTTTCTTACATGCGCCTGCCAAGAGCCACAGCACGATTTTTGGCTATTTATGCCAACAGTTTGAGCATATAGCGCCAGCTGAATGGCAGCAGCGTTTTAATAACGGTTTGGTCTATGATGCTGCCGGTTGCCAGCTGGCTATTGACAGTCCGTATACGCACGGCAGCCATGTGTTTTATTACCGCTTTTTAGCGCATGAAAACCATGTGCCATTTCAGCACGAAATTCTATTTGAAAATGAACATCTGATTGTTGTTGATAAGCCTCACTTCCTGACCATTAGTCCAACCGGACAATATGTGCAGGAAACTTTACTGGTGCGTTTAAAAAATCAAACGGGTTTAGAACAGCTGACCCCAATTCATCGGCTAGACCGAGAAACCGCAGGCGTAGTGCTGTTTTCAAAATGTCCCGCCAGCCGCAGCGCATACCAGCAGATGTTCGCAGCCCGTCAAGTGCACAAACGCTATCATGCTATTGCGCCCTACCGCCCAGATTTAAACCTGCCGCTCACCCTTAAACTCAGAATGGAAAAAGGAGAACCCTTTTACACCATGCGTCTAACCGAGGGTGAAGCGAACAGTGAAACTGAAATTCAACTGCTGGCGCACAATCAGCACTGGGCGAAATATCTGCTTCTGCCGCACACCGGTAAACAGCATCAGCTCAGGCTGCACCTTAGCTCTTTAGGCATTCCCATTCAAAATGATGCATTTTACCCACAAGTTGCACATAAAAATGATGATGATTTTAGTGCGCCGCTTCAGCTGCTGGCCAAAGATATCTCGTTTATCGACCCACTTAGTTCTGCCCCCATGTTTTTCAGTTCAAAACAGGAACTGACACTGTAATACAGTTGTCATTACAAATTTATTGCTTTTTATGGGTTTAGTTATTGAAATTTGATGTTTTTTGATTAGAATAAATGCGAAAAGTTAAGTAATTTAAAGCTTTCTAAAATTATGAGAAAAACTGAAGTCTATCAAATCCGCCTTGACTCCCAAGAGAAGAAACAGGCATTTGCGGTGTTTAAACAGCTGGGGATCACACCGGCTCAGGCCGTGCGTCTATTTTTTAAGCAGGTCGTGCTGACTAAATCCATCCCCTTCTCTATCGAAAATCAAAACATTAATTTAGAGCAGCTGATCCGTCTGCGCAAAATGAAACAGCAAGACAGCAAAGCACTGCAGCCTGAACTGTTAAATATTGCAGACAGCAATGTTTCAGAACATGATCTAGTGTTGGATGATGAGCATATAGACCTGTTTGAAGAACTCAATGCTATTTTGGGTGAAAGTGACAAAACTTAACACTGTTGCATTTCTAAACAATTTAAAAATCAACGTTTTTTGATTTTTCGCTATGCTTCATGCAAAGACAGAAAAAATGCATGGAGAATAAAATGATTGTTAGACGCGCTGCCGAACAGGATTTAACCCAGCTAGCTGTACTTTTCGATGAATACCGTCAATTTTATGGCGCTTCATCCAATCCCAATCTATCTCACAAATTTCTCAAACAGCGTTTTGACAACCAAGACAGCGTTATTTTTATTCACATCAAAGATGATGTATTTACTGGTTTTGTACTGCTCTATTTAGCATTTTCTTCTGTTGCCTGTTCAACTTATTATATTTTAGATGATGTCTACGTTACCCCAGTTTACCGCCGGCAAGGCTCTGCTAAACAGCTTATTGATACCGCAATACTGTTTGCCCGCCATGAAAATGCATTGCGCATCACACTGGAAACGCAAAAAAGCAATTATCAGTCTCATCAGCTGTATGAAACGATGGGCTTTGTCAAAGATGATGAATTTCAAACCTATCACTGCTTCTTAAAATAAGGCTTATATTTGGCCTTTTCCTACAAGCGAATTCAAATAATTCTTTCAGCCTTTAAATAAGCGCCAACCAAATTCAATCATTGAATTTGGCGGGAACTGGATGCTGCTTTAAAAGCGATTATGCTGAACGAATTCCAACTTGGAATTAGCTTAAACATTTCATCTTATTGAAAGAACAAGCCTCCAAATAGCCATAAAATACTTTCATCCGTTATGCCTTGGAAAGGCACCGAACACAAACTTGCACATATGCCCAGCTGAAGGCATAAAATAGCTTATTGATGTGCTGTTTTGGCCTGCTCCACTTGCGCTTGAGTTAAATACATCCACTCTCCTTCAGCCAGTCCATCTAAATGGCTTAAATTAAGTCGGCCGACTTGCACACGGTGAAGCTGTTCAACTTTATTGCCAACGGCGGCCAGCATGCGCTTAACTTGATGATATACACCTTGATGCACAGTCATTTGCAGGCAGCAAGGCGCTAAACGCTGCACATCTGTAGCTGCAAAAACGCCCTGTTCATTGCGCAGCTCTACCCCTTGTTCCAGTTCTGAAATTTGCTGATCTGTCACTGGATCCGCAGTTTGCATAGAATACACTTTAGCCACATGTTTTTTAGGATGAGTTAATGCCTGCAGCAGCTGTCCATCATCAGTCAACAGCAAAAGGCCTGTTGTATCTTGATCAAGCCGGCCCACACATTGCAGCCCGCGGTTTAGCAAAATGTCATCAAACAAATCAAAAACACTGAAATGATGTGTCGCCTGATGCGAGCATTCATACCCCTGAGGCTTATTCAGCGCTATATAGACCTTTTCGCGGTAATCAAATTCTTCCCCATACACTGCAAAACGCAACCGGTTCAAATCAACTTTATATTTCGGATCGCTCACTGCTTCACCATTCACAGTCACTGCACCGCTTTTTATTAGCTGCTGGCAATGCTTACGTGCGCCAAAACCCTGTGATTGGAGCATTTTTTCCAAAAACATATTTTTCACTCAATCGATCGAACTATAGCGCGCATTCTACACCGAAATATAGATAAACAGGATTTCGAGATAAGTCTGACAAAGGATAGCGCCTACAGCGCTTTTAATTCGGCTACAATAATGCAGTCTCTCGCTTTTCTCCTGCCTATTTATGTCCCAGCTAGATTTAAATTTAATAGTGCTGCTTGTATTGCTGGCGTGCGGTATTTTCAGCCATAACACGGCGGTAACTATTGCTGCCGGCGTGCTGATTGTTTTCCGCATCACACCATTAAGTCAATATTTTCCATTGCTGCAGCAGCATGGCTTAAGCATCGGCATTATTATTCTTACAATTGGCGTGCTCACCCCAATCGCCAGCGGCAAGATTCCCGGTGAAGCAATTTTAAAATCATTTATGAGCTGGAAGTCATTGCTGGCTATTGCCATTGGTTTATTGGTGGCATGGCTGGGCGGCCGCGGCGTCAAACTAATGTCCAATCAGCCAGATATTGTTGCCGGCCTGCTCATTGGCACCGTTGCAGGGGTCGCAGTGTTGCGAGGCGTTCCTGTAGGCCCGTTAATCGCGGCCGGCATTTTATCTTTACTGATTGGCACGCAGCCATAACAGCATAAGTTTTAAACGTAAGCAAGCAACGCAGGCTGAATTAAATTTAACAGCCCATGAAACTCCGCGTCCTGCCCCCAAGACTATTTGCACCGCAGCAGCAATAAACAATGCTTTAAGCGTGTCCTTTAAAACACTTTACAGATAATTTCAAAGTTCGCGGTGCGGGATTTCTCAACTGTAATCGAACTTATGCACGATCCAGATATGCACGGTATTACTCTGCCGGCTCACAAGAGCGGGCTGCTGGCTTTTGAACAAATAAACGCGCACTAATGCCAATACCGGCTGCCGACAGCAATGCCATCGCTATACCCGCCCACAGCCATGTACCGGACACAGACACCATCCAGGCGATGCATGGCGGAATAATAAATTGTGAAATTGCAGAACACTGCAGCACCAGCCCCACAGTTGTACTAATGGCGGCTGGACTAGGCGCTATATGCAGCGCCTGAGCAAAGACTGAAGCAGCGACTAAACCGCCAAACAGCGAGAAATTAAAGACCAGTGCAAATTGAACCCAAAAAGCCAAATGATCTTGAAATAAATAGAATCCCAGCGCGCAAAACATCAAGACTGCAAATCCTGTTTGGACTAAAGTTCTAGGCTTAAAACCTCGCTGCAGCATGAGGCCGCAGGCAAATGTGCCGACAGCATTGGCAATAGAAACACTAGCTGTTAATACACCTGACAGCGCAGGGGAAATATTGCTGTGCTGATAGATAGTCGGCAAAAAGCCGACCAATGCAAACCACTGCCCCGCATAGGTTCCAAACAGCAGTGCCAGCAGCCATGAAGGCTTATGTTTTAAAGTCAAACGAATCAGTGAAAAAACCGCGGCCGGCTGTGCCGATTTTTGAGGTCGAGGAATAATAACTGCGATAAGCGCTAAAAAAATTGCAGTGACCGCGCCAAAACAAAACCATGCGTTTTGCCAATTAAAATGCTGAATTAATAAGGGAGCGGCAAGCAAGGCAATACCCATGCCTCCGCCCATATATGCACTCCAAAAGCCCATTTTTGCAGGCAAACGCTCAATGGGAACCAGCTGCCGAATGAGTGCTGGCGCACTTAAGGTAACCAATAAAAAACCAAATCCTTCAAAAATCCGGGTCGTAAACAGCGCTGGCAGACTAGGTGAAAGGCCTGCCCAAAAGCTGGCAGCGGTCAGCAGCGTCAACCCCAGCATAACACAGCGTTTTAAGCCTATTTTTTCTGCATAGCTGCCCAGCAGAAGCGCAAAGCACATACCTGCCGCCTGCACCAATGACAGCAACAATCCAGACTGTACAAAACTAATCCCTAATTGCGCCTGCAGCACAGGTATTGCTGCTGGCAATTTACCTATATGCATGGCTGCCGCAAAACCTGCACCAATGACCAGCAGGTCTTTTGACATCCAATCTAACTTAGCCATGCACTCCCTCTCACCGCTATACAAAAAATAAAGACGAACTGAGCTTATCAGCTCTCTTTATGCTGTTTTATTATATAAAAGACTTAATTCAGACTTCTTAGATCTAAGCCAAATCTTCTTTCCAGCAATCACTTAGCCTTTACGTGCACGTTTATTGGCATACATTTTTACGTCTGCACTGTCCATTAGCTGTTCAACAGACTGCGCATCCTCAGGAAATATCGCAAGCCCAATACTGGCGCCAATTTTTAAATTGATATTTTCAAAAACAAAGGGCAAACCGCACGTCTCTGCTATGCGGTTCATGGCTTTAGCTGCTAAATCGACATCGGCTATACTGGTTAAAATGACTGCAAATTCATCACCGCCTAAACGGGCAGCTAAATCTTCATTGCGGGTTTGACTGACAATCCGCTGCGCAATTTCTTTTAAGGCAGCGTCACCTGCACGATGGCCATATTGGTCGTTAATCGGCTTTAGGCCATCCATATCAATCATTAATATGCCAATGACTTTATCATTCTGCTTAGCTTTTTGAATGCCTTGGCGCAAACAATCTAAAAACAGCGCGCGGTTGGCCAGCCCAGTTAAACTGTCTTGCGTCGCCAGTTTATATAATTCCTGCGCACCATATTTTGTTGCATGATACATAGCCGCCGCGATCAGCTCCGACATCAGCCCCAAAAGCTGTAAATCACCTTCTTTAAAGGCATCTGCTTCTGCCGCATAAATTTTCAGCACACCTACAGCTTCACCGCAATGCACCAACGGCACCACCGCCATAGAGCGCAGCCCGACACGCCGGCAAGCTTCACGGTCAACCCGAGAGTCGCTTTCACTGTCTGCACAATACAAAGTTTGATTTTGCGCAATACACAGTCCAGACAAACTGTTTTGACATGACAGCCGCAGGCCCAGCAAATGGCTGGCGCCGCCAGACACAGCGCGGTAGACCATATCTCCATCTTCTGCCAGCTCAACAACAGCGCCTTTCGCATTAGTCAATAACTGCGCCTGTTCTGCCACCAGCGTCATTACAGCGTTTAAGTCCAAACCTAATTTTGCAATTGCTGTTTGCGTTTGAATTACCGTTAGGAGTTGCTGCGGTGAAGGCTGTTTCGAATCTGACATGAAAAACTCTTGAAATAATTTAAGCCATCATATTTTTATTTTAAAAATTATTCCCTTAAATGTATAGGCCGATAAAAGCTTTTATTATCGCGTATGCAAAATCGCAACATTTATCTGTGATCAAGCTCACAAAAAAGCCCAATATTTCACCGGAGCAATTGGGCATCCAGCAAGCACAGCCCTTAAAAAATTAATCTACAGCACGAAACCGTACTAAGATGAATAATAAGTACTGCGTTTTTGTGAAAATTTTTCTAGCTGCTTTAAGAAACCTTCGAAATAACTTTTCTCTTTTTCCTCAACACGAAAGCCTGCATACAGTGTTCGGCGCAGCCCGCTCGGTGATACGCAAGACAAACGGCGCGATGTAACCCAGCCTTTTTGTTCATACTCATTAACCACCCAGTCTGGCAAAGCCGCAATACCGCGGCCGCTGGCTACCAGCTGAATTAACATTTGGGTTAAATCTGTGGTGCGGATGTGTTTAGGCTGAATATTCGCGGGAATGAATAGCTTAGCCATAATGTCCAAACGATGCTTATCGACTGGATAAGTAATCAAGGTTTCTTCGGCTAAATCCTGCACAGTAATGTTATCCGCACGCACTAAAGGATGCGTATGTGACATCACCAAACGCGACTCATATTCAAAAATTGGAAAATATTCTATGCCTTTAAGCGTAATCGGGTCTGCAGTGATGAGCAAATCGAACTCACCATTTTGCAGTAATTCATGTGGGTTTGCTTCAAAGCCGGATGCAAAGTCCAAATCCACATCTGGATATTGCTGACGGTAAACATTCAGCAAAGGCATGAGCCAGTCAAAACAGCTATGGCATTCAGATGAAAACGTAATGCGTCCAGTTTGACCATGCACAATACGGGTAATATCTGTTTGCGCAATTTGAACCTGCGGCAATACATCATCAGCCAATTTCAGCAAACGTTGCCCAACATTAGAAAAAGTAACTGGACGGGTACGCCTGTTGACCACTTCAACTCCATACCAGTGATCCAATTCTTTCAACTGATGAGAAATTGCAGAAGGTGTAAGGCATAGATCATTCGCCGCAGATACCAGAGATCCGTGCTCTCTAAGTGCTGTTAAAGTTTTGAGATGACGGATTTCTAACATGAATGCTGTTCCTGCATGAATGAAAAAATGTGAAAGAGATGCCAATTACATTCAATCACATAACTAAATTTAACTCATGTTATCATTTTTTCAGATATTTTTATTCATCTTTCAAGCTATTTGCTGCCTAAAACGGCATTTTCAGCATTCAAACCGCTGCACAATTCCAGACCATATTACTGCCAATCCGCCATGAAACTTTTTCACAATTTTTAATGCTGAAGCAAAGATTAAGCTTAAAGGCCAAAATGACTAAAGTTCCGGCAATTTTTCACCGCAATGTGGACAATACGCATATTGATCGCGCTGCTGTTTCAATGACTCCTCCTGCTGCTCGCGAATCAGCTGCAGTAAAATATCCTGCATTTGCTCTTTAGTCAGTCCCACTTCCTTACGGATTTCTTCAATTTTTTCAGCGTCATTAAGTAAATTGATTTCAGCATTTTGCAAGAGTTCTCGAAACTTCAGCTCCATAAACTGCTTGCGCTGCTCCAGTTCATTAGCTAAACCATTGGCCAAAATACCCGCAGGCAGCGCAGCCAGGCCAACCCCTAAAATAGTAATCAAAGCGCCCAATATTCGGCCCAGCGGTGTAATTGGTGTAACATCCCCATAGCCCACTGTGGTCAACGTCACCACAGCCCACCACATGGATGCTGGAATAGACGTGAATACTTCAGGCTGCGCCTTACTCTCAACAGCATAGATACAGGCTGCAGCCATCACAATCATAATGCTGAGAATAAAAATTACGGCCTGAAACGCGCCTTTTTCCCGTTCTATCACCCGCAGTAAAATCTGCAGCGACACAAAATAGCGGGTCAGCTTTAACAGACGCAGCAAACGCAGAATCCTGAGGAAACGCAAATCGATTGGCGCGAAAAAATTGATATAAGCCGGTAAAATAGCCAGCAAATCTACAATTGCGCCGCCGCTTTTAATCCATTTTAAACGGTTGCGCCAAGCCGGCTCAAAAGGCTCACTTTCTGCCACAGACCAAAACCGCAGCAAATATTCAATGCTAAAAATAACAATCGAAAGATTTTCAAAAAGATCAAAATAAACACGGTAAGACCGATAAATGTCATTCACAGATTCTAAAATGACGGCGGCGGCATTGCCTAAAATCAACAGCACCAAAAAATAGTTAATAGCTAAGCTAATACGAGTTTCATATTCATCATTATGCAGATTGTTGTAGACAAATTTTCGAAAGGTATACCAAGCCTGTAATCCCATAGCGATGCAGCAGCGTGTTCAAAGATTCCACAGTTTAATCTGCCAGCGGCATAAAAGCATAGATAAAATTTGCTGACAGCGAGCCATCAGCCATATTTTACAGCGCTTTTTAGACAATAGGCATGCAGACTTTAAAAACAGCCTATTCAACAAACAGCAGCGCTAGACGTACTTGATCATAGCCCATGCGCGGGCTGGTCAGCTCTACAATTGGGCGCAGTTTAATGCTGCCGTCATCATTAAAATGATCGGTATCACTGCGTTTCATCAAACGCTTATAAATTTTGCGCACCTGCTCGACCGCTTCTTCACCCGGATTTGCCACAGAAATATCCAGCCCCTGCTCTTTTTGCAGACGCCCTAAGTGATTGATAATCGTTGCAGGCGTTAAGCCCCGTTCATGGGCAATATCCTGAATCTCATAGCCTTCTTCAAACAGCGCGCGGGTTTCATCCAGTGTTGCAGACGCATAATTTTGTTTACCGCCAGATTTTGCCAATTTTTTCTCATTACGCTCAATTTCATATTCATTCAGCGTGCCGCCGCAATGGCGGATAAATGCTTTATGCTGCACGGTAAAATCGGCATGCTCGAAATGCGTATCGGCTTCATCTGACAATTCTTGAAAACGCCGGTCTGCCTTGATCGCTAAACTGTCCAGCTCCAGTGCCTGCATATTCATACCCAAAAGTCTTAGTCCAGCCAAGGCCTTTAAACGCGATAGCGCCACATAGCCTTGGCCTTTTTCAAAAGTGTGGGCCAAATTAATTTCTGCGGCTTCCAGTGTCATGCCTTGTGATTTATGGATAGTAATGGCCCATGCCAAACGCAAGGGGATTTGCTGAAAACTGGCCAATGTTTTGCCTTCATCATTATCTACAGACCATGTTTCAGGCTCTACAATGAGGGTGGTGCCATCCGTTAATTTCACTTTCGGCAAAACGCCATACTCATCATCTTCTTCAAAGGCAATCACTTCACCCAAACTGCCGTTGATATAGCCCAAATCAAAATTATTTTTTACAAACATGACCTTGGCGTGTTTTTTTAACGTCAGTGTTTCCGGCGCGCGCACTGAGGACTTTAAAGTTTCGATCAGTTTATCATTGCCGTCACACTGTGCATCAAACTGGCGCGATTCCTGATCAATTTCATTCAAGTGCTTAATGTTAATGCTGTCTACGTCCATATTGTGCGTATACAAACGGGTAAACGTATCGCCAATATTCTGATCACGGGTTTGCTGCAGCGCCTGAATATGCTGGTCCGTAATTTGCTGGGCGCGAATAGCATTGAGAATATCGTTCAGATAGTCATTGCCCTGACGATGCTGCTCCGTCAAATAACACACGCGGAATTTCGCCTCGACCCAAGCCTCAGACATAAAGCAGAACTTATCGCGGTTGCTTTCTTCTTTTTTGCCGACTGGCGGCAGCTGGAAAAAGTCACCGGCAGCAATCACCTGAATGCCGCCAAAAGCTTCGTCACTGTCTTTAAAATATTTCAGTACTTTATTGACCAAATTCAGCTGTTTGGCATGCAGCATTGAAATTTCATCAATAATCAAAACCTGGGCATTTTCTAAATGCTCTTTTAAGTATTTGCGTTCTTTCATGCGTTTCAATTCATCTTCTGAAATCGCATCTTTAATGCCAATCCCCGCCCAAGTATGAATCGTCATGCCGTTCATATGTGTAGCTGCAATTCCAGTGGATGCAGTAATGGCTACATTCACTTTACGGGCTTTTAAGTAATTGATGTACTGATTTAGGGTATAGGTCTTCCCTGCACCGGCAGAACCTGTCAAAAAGACGTTTTCGCCCGCTTTCAATAACTTAAGTGCAGTTTCCTGTTTCATATCGCCCATACTCTCAAAGAACGGCTATAGCCTAACGATTTTTACAGCAAATGTTAAGCCTGCATGCGCCAAAGCATGTCGCTTAGCTCATCTGAACTTCTCAACTGCATAACGCCAAACCGCCCACCGTCTTTGATCTATTTCTGCCCATTTAAATATAAACGCCTCATCTTCATGGATATATCTGCGCAGCCGGCGTCAATCACTAAAAACACCCATGCTGATAAAGCGTTAAAAAGCCGTTTTCTGTACAATTAAACACTGCCGATTTAAATGATCAATAAAGCGTAAAGCCGACTGCATGTCCGCTTCGGCAGCTTTTTCATTGTTTGGCAATTCAAGCTGATCAAACAGCAGCTGGCCGTTTTGAATGATGCATCCCAGTGTCATCTGCTTCACATGCTGCACATGCTGCATATGAAAGGCAGCATAATCCCCCTCAATAATGCGCTGGGCATAGCTCGATGCTAGACAGTGGCGAAAACGTTTGGATTCTTCAATAATGCGTTCAATACTTTGCAGCTCCTCAAAACGCCAATCCTCAAAATATATGCAAGCTGCGGGGCTGACCGGACGCCACGATGCCAGTGAAAAATCCTTTTTCAGCTTTGATAAAATTTCTTCTTTTTGGATCAAATCATGCCAGCTGCACGCCTGCTGAAACAGGCCATTCCACGTCACATTTTTAGGCACAATTTTATTTTCTGCAAAATAAGCGCCTAAAAAATCCCGCACATAGCCGTCAAATAAGCTTTTACGCACAGCGCCTCTTTGCAGGTAAAATCGCTGGCGAAACTCATCAATTTGCATTTTATGACGCTGCAGCACAGTATAAAAATCACGGTCCTGCTGCCGTTCAGGCAGCATAAACTCCACCACATCAAGCGGAAGCTGTGCGCAAATCTGATGCAAATGCTGCAAATAGGCCTGCATAACACGGCTCAGGCGAAGATACACTTTTTTTAGCGCTTGAGGATCGTGATGCGCCATTGCCACGGCCAGCGCCATCCATTCATCCAAATACAGCACTGAGGGGCGCAGCGCAAGACGATGATCATCTAGCGCCTGAGGTGTGCCTTCAAGCACCGCTTCTGTGTTGTTTGGATGCTCAAACCAGCCGTCTTGCACAGCTATAAAATGACAGCAGTGAATAAACAGCCGGGCGCTGATATGCTGAAAATACTGCAGCCCTGCCAAAATAATTTGCGGATGAAAATCTTGACTGTCGATAAAGCTCATAGCGCTGACCGCTGTACGCACACTGCTCTGCTGCACATTTTGACTGATCCAGTCCAAAACTGGAGCAGACTGCTTATATA
>JASLHF010000184.1 GCA_030152275.1 Acinetobacter sp.
ACTTAAAAGATGTAACCGCCAAAGATGTAACAAAATATATAGAGGAAATAAAAAAGGCAGATTAATAATCTACATAGATCATGATGACTAATTTCGTATAATGCAGATTGATGTTAAATGCATTCTACAAAGCAAAAAAAAAGCTATGTTGCGTATAACATAGCTTTTTGTTTGCTTCACTGGATGTTCAATGCAAGTAACATAATCATGACAACATTATACGAAATCAGTCTAAGAAAAGTTTATCCAATAATCTAGGACATACAAACCACCATATAGGTGCAAAAATAATTATAAATAAAAGATAGTAAAAATCATCTTGTGTCATTGTTATCTCCAGTAGCTAGTCTAATAAAGTCTTTCTAATATCCAAAGCTAACAATAAGAAAAAAAATACTAACAGTGCTATTCCAATCCAAAAGAAAATCATTAATCAAGAACCGGGTATTTTTTATTACAAATGTAATCAGATAGTTCAAGAAGCATATTTTTAATTTCCTCTTTTTGTTTCTCATCTAAAAACAAATTCATCTCATTTGCAAAATGAAAAGCCCCCAAAGAAAGGCTTAACAGATTAATAGCTTCATCAGGTGTTTCAGCATTAAAAATAGGACCAACACTTTTCTCAAAATAAGCCAAAATATCCATTTAATTTCCTGCGGAGCCTGATCATTTATTTTAGTTAACAGACTTCGCTAGTTAACGAAAATAATTGATCTCAATTCATCTTAAAATCTGTGCGAAGATTCAAAATATTTAGTTGAAGAATGATCTGGAATAACTTCTTCTTTAACAAAAGCAGTCATTGAACGATTGTATTTTTCATATTCTAATCTTCTAATTTCTTCATATAAAGCCTGTTTATAACCTAGAGATTCAGATGCCTCTAAGTTATTGTTTTCAAAATAACTATCTTTTAGACCGGATTCTGCTTTAGCAAAATAGTTAAACGGCCTTTCACCGTCATTAATCACTTTTTTACAATCTGCCTGCGATACTTTTAAACGTGTTGCTTGTTGTGTATATGCATAATATTTACCCTCATATTTTACACAACCTGAAAAAACAGGCTTTGCAGTTACTTCATAGGATACATTGAGTTTTTCACTATCAAATGGCTTGTTGGGATTATATTCAAATGAATTAATGGATTCAGGCATATTTATAGGCGCAACAGATGAGCCATTTTTAGATAATTCATTGAAGTATTTTACACATTCAGGCTTCTCAACATTGACACCTTTTCTACACTCTACTGACAGATCTCCAGCTGATAACTCCATTTTTGATTTAGCATCATCAAAATCTTGCTTAGCTTTGGCCATGCCTTTTGGCATATATTTTGACATTTCATCAATGCCGTCTTTATCACCTGTCATAGCCGTCATTGCTTTAATGTTGAAAAATGGATTATCTACAAAAATAAAAAGTCCTGCTATTCCAACAAAACAAGCGCCTGCAATCATTGCTAATTTTTTTAAATATTTAGGATATCGAGTTTTGCCGTCTGTTACATCTTCTGTCGATTTATAAAGCTTAAAAATTTCAGGATCAAACTTTGAAAAATAAACATCTTCAGCACGTTCAAGAGCAGTAGCAGAATTGGGAACTTTTTGCATTGAACGCCATAACGCAACTTGTGAGCCATCAGAACGATTATGAGGCCGTGAACAATGATAATGTTCTTTAATCAATGACAAAAGATGCAAGTGAAGTAAATTAGCTTCTTGAGTGATAAAAACGATGTCATAACCATCATGACGATGTTCGTCTAATTCAGAAATGACATCACGAGGACTTAGCTTCTCACGATTTACATAAGCAAAATATTTCTTTCCATCTTTATCTCTTAGCTTCTGAGCCTCATCATAAATGACTAAAGCACCCTTTAAGCCTAGCTCTTTATCTGCTTTTTGGCATAGTTGCCAATCAAGTTCACCGTTATCATTCTCTGGAATATCTTGAACTTCATCAATTTTAATTCCGTCAATATTTGTATAAACTGGACGGCCTTCTTTCAATGCAGCTCTAATCCATTGCATTGCTAAATGTGTTTTACCTTCGCCTTGTAGACCTGTAATTGCTTTAGTCGTCATTAGCTAACGCTCCTAAAAGAAACTTTTGTGCTCAGATAGATTGAGCGTGTAAGAATTGCAGAAAGAATTATTGAAAGTGCAGCATCAATACCAAAAAGACTTAAAACACCGAGATAAGGCAAATCATTTGCTTTCGTAACTAACGTTTGAATAAATGTATTCAAAAGCATATACATAGCAGAACCTGAAACTACACCAATGCCAAATGCGGTTAAAAATTTACGAACTGTATTAATTGCTAATACTGAAAAAAGTTTATATAGAAGTGAACTTCCCGAACTACTCATCATCGCCACCTTTTGTACGCAAGCCAGCTAAGATATAAAGCGCTGACATTGATGCATTAAAAATAACAACAGTTTTTATATATGGTGCATATTCACAAGCATGTGAAAGGTCTAAAATTTTGAAATATTCAGTTTTACCCTCAATGGAAAATTCAACTTCTTCAGTCGGATGACATGCCGGGTTCCAATCAAGATTTTGAATTTTCTCTAACTTAATTTCTTCTTCTTCTTCAGCTTTCAAATCTTCTTCTTCAGGAACTTCATCTTTTATAGTCCATTCATACCAATCACACATAACAGAAGCCCAATCACAGAATGCAGGCAATTGTGTTGAACCTGTTGTGCTTGTTGATCCATCAGGATTAACAACAGAAGTAGAGTCAGAAGGCATACTCGTGTCCGGAGTAGAAACATAGCCTTCTATTGTTTTTTCACCATCTGTAATCTTGTAATAACCTTCAGGTTTTTTATTTGTAGAAGTTGGAGTCGGATTTTGAAAAGCAGAATCTACAGCACGCTGCATATCATTTTGAGCATCTGCTACAAGCGGATTCGTAGTTTTTGGTTGGCCTTCTGAATTATCTTGTGTATATGCAGCTTTTAATGCATCAGCAATAGCAGCAGCAAGTGCAGCATTATTTGATTCAAGTGCTTTTTTTAGAGCAGCTAATAATTCAGCTTCAGAAGCATCAACACGTTCGGGATGAGGATTAGAAACATCAGATTTATAAGCCGGGTTTTTTTCACGTTGAATTAACTCATAACGATAATCAGAACCATCAGACTGTTTAGTAGACCAGCACTCAACTCTAGTTTCACTTATTTGAACAACTTTTAAATAATTTAGATTTAATGATGAAGCTGTAACATCACGACGACACAAATAAACAGCAGAAGCATTCCACGAATTATTTCTAGCATCATAGTAACGATATTCATGATAATTCTGAACAGGTGTGTTTTGATCTAAAGCAGGATTGGGTTTCTGAATAGTGTTGTTTTCAGGATCCATGACATAATCAACGCCAGACATCAGTCCGTAAAAAGCGGCAGAACCGACAAAGCCGGGAATTGAAGCTTTACCCATATTTTTTGCATATTTGCCGGCATTTTTGAAACGTTCTAAAAGCGTAGAAGCAGCTTTTGCTGTATCTACAGGTTTTGTAACTACGCCCGTAACTGTTGCTTTTGATCCAGAATCAATTAAACCTGATTTTGTTAACAACTGTTTAACACTAGCTTTTTTTTCAGGTGTCATTGAAATGCTAGCAATAACTTCAGCTGCAGAACGCTGAACGCGCATGTTATATGAATCAGAATTTTTAAAACTTCTTCTTAGACGTTCTAGAGATTGTGCTTTTGTATCGTCAGCGGGATTGCCAGGGAGATCCGCATATAATAAAGGCGGTGCTAAAATTAAAATTAGACAAGCAAAAATATGTGCAGAAAATTTAAACATAAACACCCCTTAAGGCATTAATGTATTAATTGCCTTAATAAACATGAATACTAAAAACCAATACCAAATTGATGGATCGTTCATAAAACTCCTCAACACACACGCACCCGAGCAAGCTCACAAGTATCGCTCGCACGTGTGCGCATGTGTATTAGTCGCTAATGTTAACGAACAGCACCACGGGATTTTTTAAGCACAGACATTAATGCGGCAAGTCCGATAAATGCCATACCAGCCATTAATGCAAATGCCATAGTTGCAGCAACCCAAACACCGAACGGAATATCAGCGAAACTTAATGTTGGATATACAACATCACCTTCAGCTGCTAATGCTGAAGCACTGACAAAAAGTGAAGAAATAGCAGCCGTAGGCACTAAAAAAACACGGCCACGCTTTTGTACAATAACTTGTTGAGGTAAGTTCTGTTTGATCATTTGACTGATCTCCTTGCAGTTTTTAAAAGATAAGAAAGTATTACAACTGATGCATAACCTGCACAGACCATTGAGGCCTGCTGTGGAGTAATCGCAAGAGCATTAACAAAACTGATAAGGCCCTCGGGATGATACTCAACCCATTTAAGACACTGACCTGTTTCAACTACTAGAAATTCAGAGTCACAAAGCATCAGTGCCATTTTTTATCCCTCACACTTGGTTAAGCGGAAGTACAAAAATTGTTTGTGAAAATATGAAAGACATTTAGGACATTCAACTTGATTATCTCCATTAAATGCTGTTATTGTTCTAATCATATTTTCACCTAAGTTATTGATTTATTTACATATTATACATTATACGAAATGGTATAATTAAGTCTTTGATTTAGGGTATGTTTTTAATCCAATCTTAGAATTTCCATTTCCAATAAAAATAATTTTATTTGTTTTACGATTTTTAATAGCTTCAACACCATTTAAACCGCAATAAACAATTAGATTACTCATTGCTTATGCTCCAGCTGGTTTAGCTGGTGGCTGAGGCAAACGAACATCAACAACAACGTATTTAACGCCTTTACCTGAAGTCACCATGTCAAAATCAATATCAGCAACAATTGGGAAATCTTTTTGACTGAACTTTCGCAAGAACACCATGTTTGAAGAGTCTTGCCAGTTAAATGCCTCACAGCCATTGCCAATTGCAGTACCCTGAGATAAATCCATAGGTACTTCGCAATAAAGCACTACATGATCATAGTGACGGCCTGAACCATCAGAAGGTTTAAAATCAACAGCTTTAGCACCTAAGATTTTTACTTTAGATGTATGCATTACATTCTCCGAGCAGTTATAAGCACATGATCCAAACGCTTTGGATAAGCAAGCGGATCAGAGCAACAAAGTAGATTGATAAGTTCTTCAGGTTCGAATACGTCCTTGAAGATATTCATATACTTGCCATATTGATGTTTCATATTCTCAATGGCAGTTTGAAAATTGATTTGAGCTGTTTTTTTAATAGTTTCAATACGTTCAGGCTGTAAATGTTCAGCTAGGAAACGGAAACATGGATAAGCAGCAATAAAAAATTCAGATGGCGCTAAAAGCATATCGAATGGTAAAACACGGTCGATGGCTTTAAATTCAACTTCAGCACGTTGCCAGTTATCATCTGGACAACCCTCAGCACGGCCTTTTTCATATAGACGTAAATATTTACCTGATTCGCGAGAACCAATACAAAGAGTACGGCCACGACCGTTGGGACGTTTCCAATTGCCTTTATGCTCAATATTTGGAGCGCGGTTACCGAGTTGAAAGCCCCCTAACCCATCCTGCATGTTGCCCCAATCCACATTGATGGTTTTGCCTTCAAAATCATCATGAGCAATATCTACACGTGTTAATTTAGGGCGCTTGGCTTTGGTTACTAAGAAGTTATAGAGTCTTAACTCCCAACCACTTTTAGCAAAGTTACAGCCACGGCCATTGATCATGATGAGCAATGTATTACGTTGACCGCCAATGCATATAAATCCAAAATCTTCACCTAAAACATAGCTTTGATCATAAAAGTTCAAGCCTTTGTTACGGCATGATGAAGTTGTAAACCCAAAGATATGATCAAGTTCAACATCTAAAGCATCTACTGCAGCAGTCCAGCGGTGTGAATCAAGAATGTATTCATCTTCCTGCCAATATTTATCACCCATTGTTTCAATGCCAATGGTGAAATTTACCCAGTCAATAACTGCAATTTCATTATCTGCAGGAAGTCTGCATTCAACATGCTTCACACCATCATTGGTCATGAGCATATGAGTATAAGGAATGGTATATAGCGGATGTTCTTGATACGGGAGATCCGCGTCTTGAGGTTGTGTATCAAATTTCGTTACCCCCATCTTATTAATGGGGGTGCTAGGTACTGCATTTTTCATTCCCCCCGATAAGATCGTGGGTATTGGTTGTTTTTTGTACTTATCCATCAGCAGATCCCCATAGAACGAAAATTGTCATTCTCAGCTTTGATGTTGTCGCAATATTCAGCAACAAGAGCAGAACGATAGCCCCACTCTGTCATTGTGTTTTCAATATGGAAAAGGACAAGCTCAGATTCGAAAGCTGGATTGCCCCCAATGATTAATTGCACTGCCCGATCAAAGATGATCTTGGCAACAGTTTCGAATGCTTGTTCTTTTTCCATATGTAATTTCATTACACGTAATTCTATTGGAAGAACTTTACAACATTACACGTAATGTATCAATGCATGACACAATAATAGCGTTACACATAACGTTGAAATGAGAAAATCATGAAAAAGACAGATTTATCAAAAGCTTACAGAGTTAGAGGCGAATTCGTTGAGTTGATTAAAGACAAATCAATAGACTTAATCATCGAAACAAAAGAACGTATAGAAGAAGCTGATATTATTAATGCTTTGATTTATAAGCACTTAAAAGATGTAACCGCCAAAGATGTAACAAAATATATAGAGGAAATAAAAAAGGCAGATTAATAATCTACATAGATCATGATGACTAATTTCGTATAATGCAGATTGATGTTAAATGCATTCTACAAAGCAAAAAAAA
>JASLHF010000268.1 GCA_030152275.1 Acinetobacter sp.
AAAAAATGCAAAAGTAAAAATCCGCAAATCACCCGCTTTAAAGGCTTGGGTGAAATGAATGCCAGCCAATTGCGTGAAACGACAATGGATCCAAATACGCGCCGTTTAGTGCAGCTGGATTTAGACGATATTCAGCTGACGGCCGGGCTGCTGGATAAGCTTTTGGCAAAAAAACGTTCATCAGACCGCAAGCACTGGCTGGAGCAAAAAGGCAACCTTGCGGAACTTACCGTATAAATGCTTGGAAATGTTTCATAAATCGGCACAAAAATACCGCAATTTGCGGTTTTTTTGTGTCTGGGCAGAAGCTTGCTGCAGGAATATTTTTTTGCGTGAAAATGTATCTATAAAAAATGCGCCAGATTTTTCATTTCTAAAAAAAAGAGTGGAATAGTTACATGAATTAGAACGATTTGGCTGAAGATTTACAGTGTATGTATACAATTTTTATGCATATTTTTATTTTTTCCAAGGTTATGCTTAAGAGCAATACCTTAGAAGCAGAATGAAAAATGGAAGCGAGCTTACTGTTAATTCATCCCAACGATTTAGAAACTTTAATTCTGGAAGCGCAGACTTCTCAGGATGTGCTGGAATCAGCTTATATTCAGCGCTCGCTTTATTTAGGCGCTTCGTGGCAAATGCTGAATCAGGCGATTGTACCGCCTTCGCAGGGCAATGCCAGCGCCTTGCAATATGCCATTCAGGCAGAACATCCGCTGTCAGAACGTATTGCATCGCTTAGCGCCGTGCATTACAGCGGTGCAGTGCGTGTGTCGGAAATTTATCAAGCGCTGCAGGCTTTAAGTGCGGATGAAGTGAAAAAACGTTACCAGTTTGCAGTGGTGCAGAGTTCGCCGGAAGCGCTGGAGCAGGAACTGCGTTTGGCGGAACTTAAACTGATTTACCAGCAGCTGCAGGAGTTTTACTTTGAGGCGGCGGATGAAAATTATGCCGTGCTCAGCGTAATTCAGCCGGCAATCCGTCCTGAAAAATTGATTTAATTTAAGAGTTAATCTTTGTGTCACAGCATCAGCTGCATGAGCACCAAATCGCGCCATTGCCCAAATTTTTGTCCAACTTCCGGCATGTAGCCGGTTTGTTCAAAACCCAGCTGCCGGTGCAGTGCGATGGAGCCGGTATTGCCGTGGTCAATGCCGGCCACCAGCACATGCTGGCCATTGGCTTTGGCATGCTCGATCAGATGCAGCATCAAGCGCTTGCCTAAGCCTTGGCGGGCATAATTGCGGGCGATATATACAGAATGCTCCATGCTGTTGCGGTAGCCGGAAAAGTTTCGGAACGGCGCATAGTCCGCATAGCCGGCAACGGCGCTGCCAGATTGATCTTCAATCACAAAAAACGGCCAGCCGCATTGCTGAAATTCCTGCAGTTTGGCTTGAAACTGCGCCAGACTGAAGGCCTGATCATTCCATGTGGCGAAGCCGTGCAAGACTTCATGGTTATAAATAGCCAGAATAGACGGCAAATCCTGCTCCACTGCAGGGCGAATGATAAAAACCATAAATTGGAAGCTGTATCACAAAAAATAATTAAAATTAAAAATCAGCTGCATAAAAAAAGCAAGGCAGAGGCCTTGCTTTTGGATGTGAAACGGCGGGAATTAGAAGTGGTATTTCACTAAAGCGCTGACATCATTTTGATCTGCGCCTTGAATGCCATATTTGTTGTTCCAAACAGAGTGTTCAACACCAAGGTATAAACGGGTTTTTGGAGAAATGTGCTTGCCGACGTTCCATTTCCACTGAGTGGTCCAGTTTAATTCGCTTGCGTGGTCGCCTTTTTCAGCAGTTGACCAGTCCAGGAAGCCGTCAACCAGAAAATCTTCAGAACCGAGCTTAAATGGCACGCCATAAGTGATGGTCATTTGATAGTCGTCTTTCTGAATATCATTGTCAGCACGGTAGAAGTTGATGCTGGCATATTGCGTATAAGGGATATCTAGATCGAAACCTACACCATACAGGAAGTTATTGAATTCCTGATTCTGTCTGTATCCGGCATTGTGTTCCCATGTTGTTGAAATAAGAACATCTTTAATTGGGCCAGCAGAAAGTTTTTTGCCAGACACTTCACCTAGGCTCAAACGCGGCGATAACTCTAAATATGTAGAATGATCGTTGTTGCCGTCGATTTGCTGGTCAACGAAGAAAAATACATCTGAGTATTTGAATTTCGCGGCATATTCTACAGTCGCAGTAGTACGGTCTTCAGTTCCAACTTCATAGTTGTCGCCGTACAGGCCTGTCAGGCTGAAGTCTTGCCAAACCGGGGCAGCCTGAGTGAATGCAGCAGCGGAAGCAAATGCGAATGCAGTTACCAATTGTGTAAGTTTCATTAAAAATATCTCCCCCAAGAAGGACTGAAAGCATACAGATTCTTTAGCAAAAATAAAGCCAAAAATGATCAAATGCGCAAGAAATCGGGCAACTGCAGGGTTTGCTGAACGCTGATTTTTATGTTGAACAGTAAATTTTTTTAGAGAAAACAGCAGGTTTTGCCGATTTTAATGAAGTATTTGGGCTGTGCGGCGGCCCTACTGTTTTAAAACACCTTATTAAAATTATGGTTTTAAAAAAAATATAAAAATAGCGCTTGCATATTTCAGGCAGAACAACCATATTCAATGAATAAGGACACAGTTCTGCAGACTATAAAGTGTTCATCATTCAATGTGGAGGACAGCGTTCCAATCATAAGTTGAAGGTGTTCTGGCTGTATAAAACAGCAAATGTAAGCGTGCCAAGATAATAAAGTTTTGCACAATATTTTATAGATAATCCAGATGGTTAGAGGATGATATTATGAACATAGAAATCCGTACAGATAAGAACATTCAAAACAGCGACCGTTTAATTGAGTATGTTCGTGCAGAACTGAATCAGGAATTCCAGCGCCATAGTGAACGCATTACGCATTTTTCGGTGCATTTTAGCGATGAAAATGGGGATAAGGGCGGCAGTGACGACATTAAATGTATGATCGAAGCGCGTCCGGCAGGATTAAAGCCAGTCGTGGTCAGCCACCGCGGCCATAATGTAGACACCGCAATTCATGGGGCAATTGACCGCTTGAAACGCAGCCTTGAGCATGTGTTTGAGAAAAAAGAAAATCCCCGTGCGCAGCAGCCTGTCTTTGCTGATGCAGATGATGCGGATGCCTAATTAATTCGGCAGGCGAGTGCCGATATGCACATCGCCCCGCTGAATAAAAAAAAGCCCTTCGGGGCTTTTTTTTATGTCCATTTTGCTTCGGCCCGATGTTTGGGAGCAGCTGGCGCTGATATTTTGAGGCAATCATCATATTGCAAAGCCAGCTTTTAATTTCAATCGAGCGCTGCAGCGGATAAAAAATCGGTCAGATAACGATTATGTCAAAACAAATGGCGCTTTATTGGGCATAATAGTCAGAATCATTTAAAGTGAGTGTCCTCATGTTAACAGCGCAGCAGCAGGTCTTTGTGCAGGCTTTGGAAGAATTGAATCTTGAGCAGGTAAAGCGTCTTTTGGCCGAGGGGCTGAATCCAAATTTTATTGATTTTGACAAAGGCCCTGCTATTTCCGTTTGGTCGGATACGCTGTTTAAATGGTGGGAGGCGGTCTGTGAGGCCTATGAAGCCGGCGCGCCCTTCACCGCGCAGCAGAAGCAGGACAGCCTAGCGGTGCATATGAATATTTTAGATGCGCTGATACAGGCCAAAGTCAATTTGCATTTGTGGGACGCTGAAGAGCTTTATGGCCCGTTATGGGACGCGGCCAGCGCCGCGTGTGTGCCTGCGGTGCAGCGTCTGCTGGATGAGCAGGTCAATCCAAACAGTAAAGACAGCGAAGGCCTGACGATTTTGTCTTCGATCAGCGATTTGTTTTTTGACTGTGATTTCGATGAAATTAACTGGAATGAAGCGCTGGATGAAGAAAAGCAGACTTTGGAACTGCTGCGCAGCCGCGGCGCTAAAATGACTAAAGAATTAGCATAAACGCAATAGATTAAAGAAATGGGATTTTGCATGACCAGCAGCACATTATTGAAAACCTTTAGCGCCGCTATGCTTGCGGGCACCTGCAGCTATGCCTTGGCCGCGGACTTCTCTTTTGACCGTCCGGGTGCAGGCTTTGGCACAGGCATTACCCCAGTCGGCCAGCTGGCTTGGGAACAGGGGCTGCCGACTGCATCCTATCAGGAAAGCGAGCAGGCGGACGGGCAGAAAATCAAAAGCGTAACGCTGAACGGCGATATGCTGCTGCGCACAGGTTTGGCGCAAGGGCTGGAGCTGCAGCTGGGCTGGGACGGCCCATCATGGAGCAAAAGCAAATCGGCAGGGCGCAAAACAGAAGATCACGGTTTGGGTGATGTCAGCATTGGCTTAAAAAAGGCCATTGATTTAAATGATGACCAGCTGTCGATGGCGATTTTAGCTGAAGCTGTGCTGGCCACAGGCAATGACGGTTTTAGCCATGGCGATGATATCTACAGTCTGGCGTCAGCAGTGTCTTATGCATACAGTGATGCGCTGACCACTGCGATTACGATGCGCTATGAAGCGCAGAACAGCAATTGGGCAATGACTGCCGTACCGTCTATTCAGTATAAAATCGCGGGTAATTTATCGGGTTATTCAGAATTTGTTTTCCGTAAAGCGGAAAGTGAAGATAAAGAATACACGCTGGGCACAGGGCTGATTTATGCGCTGAATGACCGCACGCAGCTGGATGCCAGCATCGGTGTTGATTTGAATGGACAGAATAAGAGTTACCAGTCAGGACTTGGCGTTTCTTATTTATTCTAAATGTGTTCAAAGGGGATAGCCCTTGCTTGAAAAGCGCAGGATGAGTCTGTTGGCATGAAAATTTTGGCTTATGGCGCCGCGGCGGCGCTGATTTGCAGTGCGGCTGGCGCAGCTCAAACACCGCTGCTCAGTGCGGAACAGGCTTTTCCGTTCAGCGCGGTGTCAAGCAGCGCGCATGAAGCTGAGCTCAATTGGACTATCCCGCCGGGTTATTATCTGTATCAGCACAAGATCAGCGTGCAGCAAAATGGACAGCCTCTGGCGGTGCAGCTGCCGCCGGCGCAAAGTTTACATGATGATAATTATGGACAGGTCGAGGTGTATTACCGCCAGCTGCAGGTGCCGGTGCCGGTACAGCCTTCCCAGCAGTATCATGTAACTTGGCAAGGCTGCGCTCAGGATCGGGTATGTTATCCGCCGCAAAGCATTGATTTTCAAACTGACGCCAGCGGTTTGGTTGCGCTGCAAAATCAGGCTGGGGCTTCTAAGCGCCTGCTGGATTTGGCTTCAGCTGGGCAAGCGCCTGTCGAACCGCTGCCAAGCGCTGCTGCGCCTGCACAGGCCGTTTTGCCTGCACAGGAAATCTCAAAGGACGGGGCGCAAGGGCAGGCAAAGGATCAAATGTGGTCTGAACAGCTGGCGCAAAGCTCTTTAGGCTATGGATTGCTGCTGTTTTTTGGATTGGGCTTGCTGCTGGCATTTACGCCGTGTTCTTTGCCGATGCTGCCGATCTTAACTTCGCTGATTGTGCGTGACAGCAAAGGCCTAAAAGCCTGGATGATTGCGCTGACCTTTGTCTGCAGTATGGCGGCGGTGTATGCGCTGCTGGGACTTATTGCGTCTTCGGCAGGATTGAATTTTCAGCGCTGGCTGCAGCAGCCCTCAACATTAATTGCTTTTAGCTTGTTATTTGTGCTGTTTGCGCTGAATTTGTTCGGGCTATTTGAAATCCGTTTGCCGCGCGCGCTGGTGCAGCGTCTGGATCACGCGCAGTCTGTGCAAAAAGGCGGCAGTTTGGTTGGCGCCGGCGTGATGGGAATGATTTCCGCTTTGCTGGTGGGGCCGTGCATGACTGCGCCGCTGGCGGGGGCGTTGCTGTTTATTTCACAAACGCAAAGCCAGTGGCAGGGTGCTTTACTGTTGTTCACACTAGGCTTCGGCATGGGCACGCCGCTGCTGCTGGCCAGTGTGCTGGGGTCACGTATTTTACCGAAAGCCGGTTTATGGATGAATCAGGTCAAGGTGCTGTTCGCTTTTATTATGCTGGGTTTGGCGCTGTATTTTGTGCGCCCGCTGCTGAGCGAAGGCTGGATGCAGTGGCTGTCGCTGGCGCTGGAATTGAGTTTTATCGGTTATGTGCTGTGGTGTATTTTACGGCGCAGCGCGCAGCTCAAATGGCTGTATATTTTGGCGCTGTGTGCTGGAGTGCCGTATTTGGTTTACAGCCAGTATCAGCAAAGCCAGCGTTTTTTGCTCGTCAGCAGTGTTCAGGGTGAACAGCAGGCAGTATGGCGCCATGCGCGTACCGCGGCGGAGTTTGAACAGCTGCTGGCGCAAATTCCGCCGGGCCAAAAAGCGGTCATTGATGTTTATGCAGATTGGTGTGTTGCCTGCCAGCCGATTGAGCACCGGATTTTAAAGTCACAGTCTGTACAGCAGGCGCTGTCGCCATATTATTTAATCAAACTCGATCTGAGCCAGTATGAAGCTGGGCATCAGGCGCTGCTGAATCAATGGGATATTTTAGGGCCGCCGACATATCTGTTTTTAGACGGGCAGCGCCGAGAAGTCCGCAGTCTGCGCTTAACCGGCGCATTTACGGAAACCGAACTGCAGCAGCAGCTTCAGCTTTTTCATTAATGTCCGCAGTAGATTGGGAGCCTGCCTGTACTGTCGCTGATAGCTGATAAGAACCTGTTCAACTGACCGAGGTGTCCGTGGCTGGTGCTGACGGCATGTGGACTTCTGTTTCAAAGGCTGGATAAAGATTACAGTTTCCAGCAGGCAGTTGACAGGTTGAGTTCCAGCGGTAAAGTGCCTGCGTTGCAGTATAATGAGTGCACCATTTGGGATGTGCAGGTACTTTATGCGTACTGGGCGGAGCAGCATTCTGAGCTGGGGCACGCGCCTGCCGCTATATAGATTTAATCCTCGGGCATCCCGCTGTGCAGAACTGGATATTGGGCGCTGAAGCGAAAACACAATGCATTGATTAAATGCCTGTACTGGAGATTTGACCGGCCAGCAAATGCTGCAGCGGTTCGGCATAGACCTGAACATTGTTGCGTCCGCTGGCTTTGGCATGATACAGCGCTTTATCGGCGCGGCTCAGCAGCTGCTGCGGCTGCAGGTCTGGTGTTGAAACGGCAACGCCGAAACTGGCAGTAATGTGGATGGGCTGCAAACAGTCATTGTACAGCGCCGCCTGTTCAATTGCTTGGCGGCAGCGTTCAGCGACCTGAATAGCTTGTTCCTCTGTAGATTCATGTAAAATTAAAATAAACTCTTCGCCGCCAAAACGCCCGACATCATCACTGCTGCGCAAATGCTGGCTTAAAATGCTGCTGACCTGAACCAGCGCTTCATCACCTTTATGATGGCCGTGCTGGTCATTAATATGTTTAAAATGATCTAAATCCAGAAGCACTAGTGAATAGCCCTGTTGAGGATGTAGGCTCAGCTGCTCTAAGCACTGGTTGATGCTGCGCCGGTTGTACAGATTGGTCAGCGGGTCTATTTGACTGAGCTTTTTGATTAAGCGCTCACGGTGACGCCATTGGCTAAGCAAAATTTCAAACAGCACTAAACAGGTGCATAAAATCGGCACAATGAAAAACAGCATGGACAGCAGCCAAAAGCCGTTTGCATATTCATTTCCTGTAATACGGAACAATGGCGCATAGGGCCATACTCCGGCATTGCTTAAATACATGCTGGCGCTTAAAAACAGCGTGGCAGGAATAAACGCGCTGTAAACAATCACGCGGGGAAACAGCACCAGTCCGACAGCGACTAAGCTAACGTAGGAAATCATGCTGGCAGGGCTGAGTGAGCCCACCAGATAGCCATCACGGCACAGCGAAACCACAAAAATACCAACTGCTAAATAGGGCAGGCTCAGCTTGACCCAACGCTTATGCTGCAGCGCATAACATGGCCAAATCAGCAGCAGCATGAGGCAAAAGAAAGCGCTGTTGAACATGAGTTGAGATTGCACAATAGGCAAATTGACCCATGGCCAAACGCTTGGGCTCAGCAGCACAAACGTTTTCCAAATGATCCACGTCAGGTGAACAGCAGCGCCCAAAATCAGCATCAACACGCATTTTTTAAGAATATTCCAGTTCATCACCACTTCATCTTCCAGCAGATACTTGGTGATTTTCTGTTTGAGGATAGCGTTGTATAAAGCGGGAAAATTTTTCATGCTGCCCAGCTTGCCTTTATCATGTTTATGATTTTTTTAAAAAATTATATTAAAATTTAGTTTGTTAACATTAAAATAACACGATTTAATTAACAAAGTAACGCTTATTTTTTATGCAGATGCGTGGTGGCTTTGGCCAAAAAGATTGTCAAGATTGTTCTGTATTTAAGACGGTGTGTCTTGAACATGCAGATTATTTCACTTCTGATTTTTTGTAAACTGAGTCCAATTTAGAAAACTACAGTTACAGAGTTCAAAATGATGAAAATTTTGCATATCGATTCCAGCATTATGGGCGAAGCGTCAGTATCGCGTCAGCTGAGTCAAGCTATTGTTGCGCAGCTGCAGGCAAAGCATTCCGATGCGCAAGTCGAATATCTGGATTTGGCGCAGCAGCCGATTGCGCATTTGACTGCAGATATTTTGATGGGCAAAGATCCTGAACAGGCAGCGCTGGGCGAGCAGATCATTCAGCAGTATTTAGACGCGGATGCCGTGGTGGTTGGCGCTGCCATGTATAATTTTGGCCTGTCTTCTGCCTTAAAAGCATGGATTGACCGCATCAGTGTTGCAGGAAAGACCTTTAAATATACAGAAAATGGCCCAGTTGGCTTAGCCGGCAATAAAAAGGCTTATATTGCCAGCAGCCGCGGCGGTGTGTACGGTGAAAATAGCCCAGCTGATTTTCAGGAAGGCCTGCTGAAAACTGTTTTTGGTTTTACCGGAGTGAATGATGTGGAAATCATCCGTGCAGAAGGCGTTAACATGGGTGCAGAGCTGAAAGAAAAAGCGCTGACAGAAGCGCTGGCGCAAATCAAAACAATTTAAAGCTAGAGATTGAATGGCGCTGTTTTACTCAGCACCGATTTTCATTACAGACAGCAGTTTACCTTTTACGTAGTCCATTATTCCTTGGCTGACGCTTCTCCCTTTAAAGCGTTCAGCCTGCTCTGGTCAGCTTCGGCTGGCCATTTTTTTAGCTATTTAAACTGCAGGATTTTGCGCTCGCTGCGCGGTGCAATAGATCAATAGTTCAGCATTTTTCCTTGCGCGGCAATTGAGCTGTGAGAAGAGCTTTTAGTCCCGATCCATCCGGTGCGCAAAATCAGCAAAATCAGCTAAAGCGCGCTGGCCTTCTTCAAACCATGCACTGAACATCTGAAAGTTGTGCCACATGCCGGTATAGAGTTTCAGCTCTGCATCGACTCCGGCATCTTGCGCTTTGTCTTTGAGGCGCTGCGCATCATCCAGCAAAATTTCTTTAGAGCCGACTTGAATATGCATGGGCGGCAGGCCGGCTAAATCTGCAAAAAATGGTGAAATCATCGGATCTGCCCGGTCTGCTGATTTTGGCACATAATAATCAATGCCGGCTTCCAGCGCTTCAATACTCAGCAGTGCGTCCAGCTTGCGGTTGTAGCGCAGCGATTCACTGCTCAGGGTCAAGTCGACAAACGGTGACAGCAGCGCTAAGCCGCTGACTTGCGGCAGCTCTTCCTGACGGATTTTCAGCGCTAGCGCCAGCGCCAAGTTGGCGCCGCATGAATCCCCGGACAGGATAATATCTTTCGACTGAACGCCTTGGTCCAGCAGCTGGCAATATACATCAAACAGTGCATCCAGCGCTTCCGGAAACTGATGCTCCGGCGACAGCGGATAATCTAGATGCAGTACCTGCATTTGCGTACGTGCCGCCACTTGAGTCAAAAAAGCACGGTGGGTGTTCATTGAACCCAAGAAAAAGGCCCCGCCGTGAATATGAAAAATCAGCTGTGTAGCTTCATCCTGCGCTTTTAACTCTTCAGCACGCAGGCCGGCCATACGCAGCGGACGAATACGTACATCATGGTTTTGCGGAATGACCCGGCACAGCTGTTCCAGTGCAAATCGCAGCGTGGAGGGCGGTAAATTAAACTGGCTGGGCGCGCGCACAGCGGTTTTTAAAAAACTTTCTGTAAATAATTGTTTAGTGAGGGAGGATATCTTCATGTTTATTCCGTCTTTTTATCTTTTTAGGCCACAGTTTGCTTATTTACCAACACTATTTACAAGGTTACACTAAATGGTCACATTCAAAAATTGCAAATTTGTTGTGACTTTTTAATACTTAAGGCGTCTATACCAGACCAGGGAAATTAACAAAAATGAAAAAAATTGCAATTGTATTAGGATTACTAGGGCTTACTGCATTGGCTCATGCAGCTGACCCGCTTAACGGCACATCTTGGAAGACAATTGATGATAAAACCAATAAGCCTAAAGCCGTAGTGAAATTTACAGAACAAAGCAATGGTACACTTACAGCCAGCATCCAGTCTATTTTGACGCCGGGCGAAGAAAATGCCTGCACCAAGTGTGAAGGCCCGTATCACAACAAATCACTGAAAGGTTTGCGCATTGTCAGCGGTTTGAAAAACAGCGGCGGTTCAAGCTATGAAGGCGGTACGATTTTAGATCCGCAATCCGGTAAAACATATAAATTGAAAGGCCAAATTGCAGACGGCGGCAAAAAGCTTGAGCTTCGCGGCTATATCGGCGTTGCTGCTTTGGGCCGTAACCAAACGTGGATCCGCGCCAACTAAATCCGGCATGAAAATTGTGTTGAAATTGCCAAGCCCGATTTGAAAAAAACCTGACATCTGTCAGGTTTTTTTATTGCAGTGTTTGGTTATGTCACAGCAGCTGTTTATTCGGCAGATGCTAATGCGCGGTATGCATGTTCATCAAAGCCGACAATCAAGCCGCTTGGGGTTTCCAGCACAGGGCGCTTAATCATGCTGCTGTGAGCTGTTAAGGTGTCGATCAAAGCGCTTTCATTGCTTAAGGCAGCCTGCTGTTCGGCATCAGACAGTTTTTTCCATGTGGTGCCTTTTTTATTTAAAATCACTGTTTCGCCTTTTTCATCCAGCCAGCGTTTTACCGATGCGGCGTCAATGCCGTGTTTTTTATAATCATGAAATTCATAGGCCAAACCCAGCTGATCTAAAGCATCAAAGGCTTTTTTCATGGTGCTGCAGTTTTTAATGCCGTAAATTTTAAGCATAGCAAAATTCCCAAAAAGTCATTTAATAAGCTAAAGCAACAGGGTAGCGAAAAACGGCTGGCTGCACTATAGCGCAAGGCGCTTTATTCGGTGGAATCTGACTTGTCTGCCCGCCAAAAACGGGGCTTAAAACGGTTTGCAGCCAAAGCGCAATATAAAGGCGCTAAAATCAGCTTGCAGCTTGAAATTCCGTTTATCGCTTATCTTCTCGAATGCAGGGCAGCTTAGCGGCCTTTACAGTTGCAGGCGCTGTGTACTGTAAAATATGAGCCTGCTGCGGGCAGAGCAGGGTGTTATGCTGGTAGATAATAGGGTTTTAGAGGCAGGCGCGGAATATTTGCAGCATTAACGTAATATAGCTTAAAAAGTAATCCCTTTTAGTCAAGCAGTCCGGGCTGGACAATGGATTCATCGCTGAAAAAATATGGCTGCAGAAAAGAGAAAACCCGCATTTAATCATCCTGATCATGCGGGTCTCAGTACAACGTCCAATGTCACATCCATGAAAAACAAGCTAAATCGTTTAGTCTGTTTTTATTTTCTTCCTACGGCGTCCTATCCTTTTGTGTCATCCTGACATGTCCCTGTGCCGTGGAGCTATAATGCACTTAAACGGTGTATATAAAAAGCAACAAATTCGGCACAGGCTGTAAGTCATAAACGGAAGTTGAGTGAACATGTGTATACTCAATTGCTCGTTTTTTACAGTTTATAATCGATAATGACCGGTGCATGGTCGCTGAACCACTGCTCTTTATACACCCAAGCGTTGATCGTGCGTTCTTTCCAGTCCGGTGAACAGGCGTGATAATCGATACGCCAGCCGACGTTTTTGGCGCGGGCTTGGCCTCGGTTTGACCACCATGAATACAGCTCGGCTTCTTTGCGCACTTCACGGAAAGTATCGACATAGCCTAGGTCATCATAAATGTGATCCAGCCATGCGCGTTCATGCGGCAGACAGCCGGAGGCTTTTTGGTTGCCTGACCAGTTTTTAATATCAATGCGTTTATGCACAATATTGTAGTCGCCGCACACAATGATAGATTTATCTTCATCACGCCATTGTTTTAAAATCTGTGTATATTCTTCTAAAAAGTGATCTTTGCGCGCCTGCGCTTCATCGCCGGAAGAGCCTGAGGGCAAATACAGTGAACAGATGTGTGCAGATTTGCCTAAGCCTAAATCAAATTCTGCAGTGATAAAGCGACCCTGCGAATCTGCCAGCTCAAAACCAAGCCCATCTGTAACCGAAACAAAGGGTAAACGGCTATAAATAGCGGTGCCTGCATAGCCGGGACGTTCGGCAGGGAACAGATGTGCATGCCAGCCTTCGGGCTTGAATTTGTCTGTCCACTGCGCGTGGGTGATGCGGCTTTCCTGCATGCAAATCACGTCGGCATCGGACTGTTCCATCCATTCCAGTAAGCCTTTGGTTACAGAAGAGCGCAAACCGTTCACGTTAATTGAAACGACTCTTAGAATTTTTTGATCACTTGGATAGCTAGTCTTTGGTATCATGCTCAGGTTTAACCTCAACTTAGAAAAAATGGAGCACCCCATGACAGCGCAAGCGGCATTTAACCCACAGGCTTTTATCGAACTCGCATTATCACGCGGTGTGCTTAAATTTGGTGAGTTTACTTTAAAATCGGGACGTGTGAGTCCTTATTTTTTTAATGCTGGCTTGCTGAATGACGGTGAAGCATTGTCTCTCTTAGCTTCTGGCTATGCTGATAAATTAACACAATGCGATAATGTCGAAGTGGTGTTTGGCCCTGCCTATAAAGGTATTCCATTTGTGGCTGCTACGGCTGTCGCTTTGTCACAAAATCATGGCGTGAGCGTGCCTTGGGGCTTTAACCGTAAAGAAGCCAAAGATCACGGTGAAGGTGGTGTACTTGTGGGTGCGTCAGTTGAAGGTAAAAAAGTCTGGATCATTGATGATGTAATCACTGCGGGTACAGCGATTCGTGAAGTAGTCACCATTCTTAAAAATGCTGGCGCACAAATTGCGGGTGTATTGGTGGCGCTAGACCGTCAAGAAAAAGGTCAGGGGGATTTGTCTGCGATTCAAGAAGTACAAAAAGAATTAGAAATTCCTGTACATGCTTTAATCACCATGAAAGATTTAATGACTTTCTTAGATGCGAAAGGCGAAACTGAAGCTTTAGCGAAAATGGAAGCGTACCGTGTGAAATACGGCATCTAATTTTTCGTGATTTGAAAAGGCAGCTGAAGCTGCCTTTTTTGTGTCTTTACAATGATTACAGTTGTATTTAACTAACAGAAAGCGTGAAACATTGCTTAACGAATAGGTGTGGAATGTGAATAATTATAAAAAAGCCCAATCGGCAGTGATTGAGCTGTTCACTATATGATTTAAAATAAGAAATCAAAAGCATTTTGCATAACGTGTATTATGTTAATTCTAGAAATACTTAATTATTTCACATACTGCCAAACGTCAGGATCAACACAATTTTCATCGATATAGTAGCCTTGTGCTATAACTTCTTTTTCATCAATTTCTCTTGATTTTTTATTTCTTAACAACTCATTTTTAAAGGCTTGCTCTAACTCTTTTGATGTCATTTTATAAGTATCAATATTGTTCTCTGAATCATCCAATGAATTTCTTTCATCATAGCGAATTGTATTGAAAGCATAACGAACTATATATTGTTCCTTATCATCTTCAATTTTTTTGGTTTGTTTTATACTAAGATTTAGAAGGAGACCGTTGGCATATAATCGGTAGCCTATTGAGTTCCCTCCAATTGTGTTTATTATTTTTTTCCATTCTTCATAAGTAAAAATATAACTCGGATCAATCACATCACCTGATTGCATCAGATATCGAATATTATCTTCTTTGGCTACTCGTGCAGAAAAACGATAGAAATAATTTTTCCATCCTGCCTGATTCACTCGCTTCATTAAATCAACATAAGCTTGATAGGCTTGTTCAGGACGTACAAACTCTCCTTTGTTTAAGCCTGCATTGATAGTCATAATCTCAATACCGTCCTCCTTATGAAAAGAAGTTCCTAATACATAAAAGACATGATCAATCACTAAACTACTTGCATCATTTTCAATCTTAATTTGCCCGAGGTTGGAGGTTGAAAAATCTAATTCTCGAAAGCTAGCTACTGGATGACTATCTACCTTTCCTTGACTATATTGAGCAAAATCTTTAAAACCTTGTGGACCAAAATGTAGTAAATAAGGTTGCTGATTCATTGCACTGTTCTCTTTATTTTTTGTATTAGGTTGACAACCTAAAAGGAATAATCCGAATATGAATACGAAGAAAAATTTGAAATAGGACTTAAATTTTTCCATCATTACTGTCCTTACCAACTTTAAAATCAGCTTTACTATTACTCCATCCTCCAATAATTGCGAGTTCCTTCTCTAAAAATGGTCGCCCTGTATCACTTAACATTAAGGTATGATATTTTTCTGCTGCCTTTTGAATCCATTCCATACGGCTGTCATAATCTGCAACTTTAGTTTTTGGTAAGGGTTCACTGTATACAGTTTCAGGTATCTTATCGAGTACACCTGCATGCCTCCCTTGATATTCTCTTTCCATGCTTTTTAGATTCTCAAATGCAGTGCAATAGAGATTAAAATATTCGCCTTTTTATATGCTTATTAATTAGTCTTAGTTGAACATATAATTAACCGTCATTGAGAATTGAGACGTTTTTTTGTTATTCACTAATTAAAATAGGTTCTAATAAGTTCATTTCGTATAACGTGTATTATGTTAATTCTAGAAATACTTAATTATTTCACATACTGCCAAACGTCAGGATCAACATAGTTTTCATCGACATGATAGCCCTGTGCTATAGCTTCTTTTTCCTCTATTTCTCTTAATCTTTTAGTTCTTATTAACTCATTTTTAAATGCCTGCTCTAACTCTTTTGATGTCATTTTATAAGTATCAATATTGTTCTCTGAATCATCCATTAAGTTTCTTTGATTATAGCGAATCGTATCAAAAGCATAGCGAACCATATATTGTTCTTTGCCATCTTCGGTTTTTTTCGTTTGGGTTATACTTAAATTTAAAAGAATACCATTGGCATATAAGCAATAGCCAATAGAGTTTCCACCAGTTGTACTAATTATTTTTCGCCATTCTTCATAAGTGAAAATATAACTTGGGTCAATGACATCATGTCCTTCCATTAAATATCTAATATTGTCTCCTTTGGCTATTCTTGGATCACCTCTATAAAAATAATTTTTCCACTCCGCCTGATTTATTCGTTTCATTAGATCAACATAGGCTTGGTAGGCCTTTTCTTTATTAACAAATTCTTCTTTATTTAATCCGGCATTAATATCAAGGCCTTGAATACCATCCTCTTTGTGAAAAGAGGTACCTAAAACTGAAAAAACATGATTTATGATTAAGCTATTTGCACCAATTTCGACTTTAATCTGACCTAAGTTTGGTGGGGAAAAATCTAACTCTCTAAATCCTGCACCTGAAGGATGTTGATCAACCTGTTCTTCATTATTTTGAGCAAAATCTTTAAAGCCTAGTTGACCAAAGTGTAAAATATAAGGCTGTTGATTCATGAAATTCTTCTCTGTATTTTTTGTGTTTGGCTGGCAAGCAGAGATGAGCCAACCCAAGATTAAAATTATGACAAAACAAATAATACTATTAAATTTTTCCATCATTACTATCCTTGCCAACAGTAAAGTCAGCCTGGCTTTTCCCCCATTTTGCAATAATCCTCAACTCGTTTTCCAGGAATGAACGTCCTTTGTCACTGAGCATCAAACGATGGTATTTTTCTGCTGCTTTCTGAATCCATTCCATACGGCTATCATAATCTGCAACTTTAGTGTTTGCTAATGGTTCACTGTAGACTGTTTCGGGTAATTCATCGAGTACACCTGCATGTCGCCCCTGATATTCTCTTTCCATGCTCTTTAGATTATAAGAACTCGGCAAAATACTTTTCGATTTTCTAACAGGTTTAACACTCTCAACGAAATAATCGCTCGACAGTACTAAAGTACTATCTGGTAAGCGTGTAAAACTTTGTAAAGTGGCTTGAGCTTGTACCTTCCAGTCTTTCCATACCAGCTCCTGTAAAATATTTCTTTGTTCTTGTACTGCAATCGCCATTAGGTGATTAAAGAGATCTTTTGATGCTTTAATGAAATTATCCTTCAGTGACACTCCTTTTCTTTTAAAAATAGTTTCTACTTTCGGAAGAAAACCAAAAGCACATGCTATTTCAGGCGTACTTTGTAAATGCTTAATAATCGGTAAACAACTCGACCAAGGTAAATTTTTAACTTCTTCTTGAATATGTGTAAAGTCAGAAATATTACGTTTAACTCTACAATCATTAAAGGACTTAGATGACATACTCCAAGCATAATGCCACGGTGCAATATCCATAAATAACCATAAGTTGCCTTTTGCAAAAGTATGTACAGGATCACGAATTACGCCTAGTGGAATCCAGTTATATCCCCATGCAGTTAAGCCATGCTTAAAAATTGCGGCTACGGTTTTTGAAGCAAATGCACCTAGGCCCATCCAATAATAACGACCAATTAAATTTTTGTTTCCATGTCTTTCTTCTTCTAGATAAATATTGGCATAAACTGAAGCAATACGTCTTGCCCTAGCCTCGTATCCTGGCTCTAATTTATGTAAATTTTTGCTTTTATCTTTTAAATTAGAGATGCGTATCATCGCTTCTTGTTGTTGAATTTCCCAAAAAGTTAAGCAATTGCATTGTGCTGTTTTACAGCTATTTTCTGTTGTATTTGTATTGCTTTGCCAGCCTAAACCACCCACTATTCAGCTCCTTCATTTGGTTCAACTTCTAACTTCATCCAATTAAAATCAAGCTTTAAGCCTTCTTCCTGTAAGGAATTTATTCGTTTAGATCTCCCTTTAATATCAGCTATAGCTGTCAGCTCATTAGAGCCATTTGAAATTTTATAATCAGCATTTTTAAAGGGTTCGCCAGAGGGTAATAACATTTGAAATTTTTCATTATACAATTCGTAAGCTGGTAGGCCTTTAATATTTACTCCGACTTCAGCCCCACCTTTAAAAAGATGTTGCCCAGCTTTCGCCTCAAACTTAGCAGGCGTTATGATGGTAATACCATTTGCATTAATAATAATCTGAGAGCCGCCAGCCATAGATTCACCTATTTTTATAAATTTTGAAAAAATCAGCCTTAATTTGGCATAATATAAATGTTTAATAATTCAATTTTTTTAATAAAAGTATGACTTTCATCACTGCTATTCAGCTCAATGATAGCATCATTATCACCACAGACAATAAAAAAGCCGTTTTGAAAGAAAATGGTGAGATCCAGTTTGATGCTGAAAAAACTCAAAAAATTTACTCTTGGGATCAAGGTATTATCACAGGCACAGGTGAAAGTTATGTGATTAGCCGAGCCATTGAATTTTTCAAGAAAATAGCCCATTCAGACATAACAAAACTCCCTCAATGCTTAGAGATATCAAGGGGAATGAGAGAATTTGAAATCGGGGTAAATTACTTTCAGGTCGCAAATACTAAGCTGCTGTGCTCCAGTTACAGCGAAAACGGTGCGCAACTTTATACGATCCAGCGCTTTGAAACATCACAGTCCTACGAGCTTATGGCTGTAAAACCGATATATATTACGGTATGGCTGTTTCACCCCAACATTGATGCGATTTCTACGGATCTGCAAAACATCTATAGCGATTTAAAAGACTATGCAGCATTCGCTAATCAGCAAGAATGGGTTAATTACTATATCAACCGTATAGCACCGATTTATCAGAAGCAGAGCCAAGTCGACTTACTCATGAGTCAAAGCTTTGATATCTTTTTTCAGACGAAGGGTGAGTATGTATTTGGCCATATTCCGAATACCCAAAACAGTGCGATTGAATTAAAGGAAATTTCATTAAAATCTGAGTGTATTTAATATAATGAGTGTTATACGCAGCCTTCCTCATCACACTTCCTGCATTCCAACATCACACCTAGTTTTTCTTTCCGTCCTTGTTCTGTCATGACCCAAGGGCGGTTTTGCCAAGGCGGGTTATGCCGTACATGCTGCGTATGACCACAGGCCAAAATCGCATACCAATGATTTTCATCATCCAAAGCAAAATCAACAATAGCCTGCTGCATTCAAATTGTTCCCTGTAACACATGAATGCATACATACTCATGCAAAATCAGAATAAACAAAAGAATAATCTCGGCTATACTCGTTCACAATTTGATATTTAAAAGAGCACTGAAACATGCGTGTACTTGTTGTGATGGATCCCATCGAAAATGTAAACCTAAAAAAAGATACTTCAATGGCTATGCTGTGGGCAGCAGCGCGCCGCGGTCATGAGTTGGGCTATGCATTGCAGCAAGATTTATATATTGACCAAGGCAAAGCCTTTGGTTTAATCGCGCCCTTACAAGTGTTTGAAGATTACAGCCACTACTATGAATTAGGCGAAAAGAAAAAAGAATCGATTGCTGATTACGATGTGGTGCTGATGCGTAAAGACCCGCCGTTTGATATGAACTTTGTCTATACCACCTATATTTTAGAACAGGCGGAACGTGAAGGCGCGTGGATTATCAACAAGCCGCAAAGCCTGCGTGACTGCAATGAAAAACTCTTTGCCACTCAGTTCCCTGAACTGCAAGTGCCGACACTGGTGACTTCACAGCAAAGCCTGATCCGCGAATTTATCAAAGAACACGGCGATGTGATTGTGAAGCCTTTAGACGGCATGGGTGGCATGGGCATTTTCCGCCTGTATCAAGACGGCGTGAACATCGGATCAACTATTGAAATTCTGACCAATAACGGCACACAGCCGATTATGGCACAGCGTTATATTCCTGAAATTGTCGATGGCGACAAACGCATTTTGATGATTAATGGTGAGCCGGTACCGTACTGCTTGGCGCGTATTCCGCAAAATGGTGAAGTGCGCGGCAACTTGGCTGCGGGCGGTTTAGGCGAAGCGCGCCCATTAACTGAAAATGACAAAGCCATTGCCGCAAAAGTTGGCCCGTTCTTGCGTGAAAAAGGCTTAGTCTTTGTGGGGCTAGATGTGATTGGCAATTACGTGACTGAAATTAACGTGACCAGCCCAACCTGCGTACGTGAAATTGATGCGCAATTTGGAACTTCAATTGCCGATGATTTATTTGATGTGCTTGAAGCCGGTTTAAAAAAATAATATTGCTGGTCTAGCTGGCTGCCCTTTAAAAGCGCTTGGGATTGTTTTTAAAGGGCGAAAAGCCGGTCAAGGCACGCCAAATGTCATTCAAATGTATAATATTTGACAATTTGTCACGATTAATAATAAAACTAGTTTAAACTTTAAATTCTGTAGAAAAAAACAATGGTGCCGCCAGTGAAATAAAGCAAATAAACTTTCACGGCAATGCGTTTGTGATTACAATTGTTTGCTTAAAATTGAATTTCCTTAGCCATATTTTAGAATTGAAGAATTAGACTGTGACCCAAGTAACGCAAGTAAAGCCGAAACATGTCATGATGATGGCTGCCGGAACCGGCGGTCATGTTTTTCCAGCGCTCGCTGTTGCCAAAGAGCTGCAGCAAAAAGGCTGTGAAGTGTCTTGGCTAGCCACTCCAACAGGCATGGAAAACCGGCTGCTGCAAAATCATAATATTCCAATTTATCAAATTGATATTCAAGGCGTGCGCGGCAATGGCGTAGTGCGCAAGCTGATGGCGCCTTTCAAAATTTTAAAAGCGACTTTAAGCGCAATGCGCTATATGAAACAGCTGAAAATTGATGCGGTTGCCGGTTTTGGCGGCTATGTCGCTGGCCCCGGCGGTCTAGCAGCTCGCGCCTTGGGTATTCCGGTGCTTATTCATGAGCAGAATGCGATAGCCGGCTTTACCAATACGCAATTGTCACGCGTGGCGAAAACCGTGTGTCAGGCATTTCCAAATACGTTTCCTGCGCAAGATAAAATTGTCACCACAGGCAATCCAGTACGGAAGGAAATTACAGAAATTTTAAATCCGTCATGGCGTTATCAGGAACGCGAAAAAGCGGGCCAGCCATTACGCATTTTAATTGTGGGCGGATCTTTAGGTGCACGCGCATTAAATGAATGCGTTCCTGAAGCGCTGAAACAGCTGCCTATCCCGTTACATGTATTTCACCAATGCGGTCAAAACAATGCGCAAGCTACTCAGGCGCGCTATGACGATGCGCCTAACACACTGCAGGTTGAAGTTTCCCCGTTTATTGACGATATGGCCAAAGCATATGCTGAAGCCGATTTAATTATTTGCCGCGCCGGCGCGCTGACAGTGACTGAAATCGCTACCGCCGGTCTGGCAGCAGTCTTTGTGCCACTGCCAAGTGCAGTGGATGACCATCAGACTGTCAATGCCAAATTCCTGGCTGACATCAACGCTGCGAAAATTTGTCCGCAGGCGCAGATGACACCAGAAAGCCTAACAGCGCTGCTGCAGCCGCTGATGAACCGCCAGCTGTTACAGGAAATGGCGGAGAAAGCGCGCCGGCAGGCACAGCCAGATGCCGCACAGCATGTGGTTCGTTTAATTCAAGAATTGTAATTCGAGTAAAATATGTCTTCTACTACTCCTGCTGAGCAAGCGAAAAAGCTGATTAAAGTGCCGGAAATGCGCCGAATCAAACACATTCATTTTGTCGGTATCGGCGGCGCCGGCATGTGCGGCATTGCAGAAGTGCTCAAGAACCAAGGCTATCAAGTGTCTGGTTCAGACATTAAAGCATCAAAAACCACAGCGCAGCTGGAAGAAAACGGCATTCAGGTCTTTATCGGCCATGCGGCTGAAAATATCCAAGGCGCCAACGTGCTGGTGGTTTCAACTGCAATTGACCCGGAAAATCCTGAAGTCAAAGCAGCCATCGAAAGCCGTATTCCAGTGGTGCGCCGTGCAGAAATGCTGGGTGAATTAATGCGTTACCGTCACGGTATTGCGGTTGCCGGCACACACGGCAAAACCACCACAACCAGTTTAGTCACTTGCATGCTGGCGGAAGAAAATCTGGATCCAACTTACGTGATTGGCGGTTTGCTCAACCGTACAGGCGTGAATGCAGCTCTAGGCGCCAGCCGCTATATCGTGGCGGAAGCTGATGAGTCTGATGCATCATTCCTGTATTTGCAGCCTATGGCCGCTATTGTTACCAATATCGACGCTGACCATATGGATACTTATGGCGGCAGCTTCGACAACTTAAAAGCGACTTTTGTGCAGTTTCTGCAAAAGCTGCCGTTCTATGGTTTGGCGGTGGTCTGCGGTGATGATGCTGACATCCGTGAAATCATGCCGCGCATCGGCCGTCCAGTGCTGACATACGGCTTTAATGAAGACAATGATATTCGTGCGGTAGACGTAGAGCAGGACGGAATGCGTTCACACTTTACTGTGCTGCGCAAAGAGCGCGAACCGCTGCGCCTGACTATTAATATGCCGGGCGCGCACAATATTTTGAACGCGCTGGCAGCCATTGGTGTGGCAACCGATGAAGGTGTTTCTGATGCGGCGATTGCGCGCGCTTTAGAAAGCTTTAGCGGTGTTGGCCGCCGTTTCCAAGTGCAAGGCCAGTTTGCGCTTGAAAATGGGGATGTCAAACTGGTAGATGACTATGGCCATCATCCGAAAGAAGTTGAAGCGACCATTAAAGCGGCCCGCGCCAGCCATCCTGACCGCCGCCTAGTGATGATGTTTCAGCCGCACCGTTTTAGCCGTACGCGCGACTGTTTCGATGATTTTGTTGACGTATTGTCACAAGTAGATCAATTGCTGCTGCTGGAAGTTTATCCTGCAGGAGAGAAACCGATTGTCGGCGCAGACAGCCGCGCCTTGGCGCGCAGCATCCGCCTGCGCGGCGAAGTCGAACCGATTCTAATTGATCCGGTCGAAGGCAATATTCAAAACGTGATGAAAAAAGTGCTGCAGCCGGGTGACTTGTTATTAACGCAAGGCGCAGGTAATGTTGGAGCTATCTCTGTGGAGCTGGCGCAAAACAGCCTCTATTTAAAATAAGCGTCCTAAAAAGATGCACTATTTGATTTGATCGACCAGTTTTAAAAGTTTAAGGATATAAACGTGTCAAATGCTTCAAAGTTCGGCAAAGTTGCCGTGTTGCTTGGTGGTAAATCTGCTGAGCGTGAGGTTTCTCTAGATAGCGGTAAAGCGGTACTTGAAGCATTAGTACGCTCAGGGGTCAATGCCGAAGGATTTGATCCGCAAGAGCGCAGCGTCACGGAGCTGGTGAGCTATGACCGCGCATTCATTGTGCTGCATGGGCGCGGCGGTGAAGACGGCCAGATTCAAGGCGCGCTGGAGTGGCTAAATATTCCGTATACCGGCACAGGCGTGCAAGGTTCAGCGATTGGCATGGATAAAGTCAAAACCAAACAAGTTTGGCAGGGTTCTGAACTGCCGACTGCGCCGTACCGCATTGTCAGCAAAGATTCTGATTTGCAAGAAATTGTTGACAGCATTGGCTTGCCGTTCATTATTAAGCCTGTGCACGAAGGCTCCAGCATTGGTATGAGCAAAGTTGAGAAAATTGAAGACTTTGCTGAAGCGATTGAAAAAGCTGCGGTGCATGATGCGGTCGTGATGGCGGAAAAATGGATTACTGGCCGTGAATTTACCATTGTGATTTTGAATGGGCAGGCGCTTCCAGTCATTCGTTTAGAACCGCCTAAAGATGTGGCGTTCTATGACTACGAAGCTAAATATAACCGCAATGATGTGCAGTACGGTATTCCTTGCGGCTTGACTGAAGATGAAGAAAAACGCCTTCAAGCCTTGTGTTTGCGCGCATTCCAAGCCGTTGGTGCAAGCGGTTGGGGCCGTATTGATGCGATGCAGGATGAGCATGGCAATTTCTGGTTATTGGAAGTGAATACCGTTCCTGGTATGACCAGCCACTCTTTGGTGCCAAAAGCTGCGAAAGCGGTTGGTGTTGATTTTGATCAATTATGTGTCGCGATTTTAGAGCAGACACTGACAGGTGCGGCTCACTAAGATATGGCTCAACTCCCTGCCTCCATGCGCCGAAAGCGGGCTGCGGTCACTTCAATTCATGACAAGCCGCCGACCCGCAAAGAGAAGCTTGCGAATGCTGGCGGCTGGCTATTGCTGTTGTTTGCTGCAGCGGTGCTGGCAGCGGGAATGTTTGGCTTGTATAAAGTGATGACGGATGCGCAAGTAGCTTCGCTGGATGTTTTGGGCACCCGTTCAGATGCAGAGCGCAGGCAGGTCATGTCACATGTGTCGCCAACAGTCACAGAAAACTATTTTACCTCAGATTTAAAAACCATCCGCGACCGCGCCCTTGAGTTGTCATGGGTTGACCGCGTTGTGGTATCGCGCGCGTGGCCAAATGCCATTCGCGTGCGCATCATGCCTCAAAACGCTATTGCGCGCTGGGGGACCGGACGTCTGCTGAGCGACAGCGGTGAAGTGTTCAGTGAGGTGACACCAAGCGCGCATCCAAACTTGCCGCTGCTGCACGGTCCGGTATCACATTCAAAAATGATGATGCGCCGCTACAATGAAATTAACCAGTTGTTTCTTCCAGTCGGCATTCGCTTAAAAGAACTATATTTAACAGAACGCATGACTTGGTTTATGCAGTTTGATTCAGGTCTGCGCATTATTGTTGATCAAGATCAGACCATGAGTAAGCTTCAACGCTTGAGTCATCTGGCCAAAAGTGATTTAAAGCCTGTTTGGCCTAAAATAGCAGCAATTGATCTGCGCTACCGCAACGGCTTAGCCATCCAATGGAAAAATGCTATGCCGCCTTCGATAGCAAATGGTCACTTTGTTGTAACGATTAATGACACAGGCATTGCGGACGGAATAACTGTAAAGCCATAATGTTTGGCTTTAAAAATAGAGGCTTCTGGCCATTAATTAAATGAACAAGTGAATGGTAGTAGTAAATAATGAATGAAGCTGTTCCCTCGGTTGTTGCGATTGACATTGGGACACATAAAGTTTCAGTTTTGATTGGTAAGGTCCATGCGCCGGACAATATCCAAGTGATAGGCATGGCTACCGCTCGTAACAGAGGCATGAATAAAGGGAAGATTGTCAGTCTCGACAAAGTCATTACCGCAATTAAAAATGCAGTGCAGGAAGCGGAAGACATGGCGGAATGCCGGGTGCATTCTGCTTGGATTTCAATTCCTAGCGCTGAAATGAAAAGCTTTTATGCTTCTGGCCGCACGCCGGTCGAAAACTCGGATCACACCATAACAACGAATGAAGTGGTCCGCGCATTAGAGTTGGCCAAAGCCAGCCACTTAACGTCAGACCATTATTTGGTGAGCGCTGTGCCGCTGGGTTTTGAACTGGATGATGCGCCAGAATGGGTGCTGAATCCGATCCGCATGTCAGCGCACAGTATGACTGGGCATTATCATTTGATGATGCTGCCGATCAGCACAATGCAGAATTTAGACCGTGCGCTGAAAGGCGCGAATATCGGTGTAGAGCGCATGGTCATTTCAAGCTTAGCGACAGCAGAGGCGAGCCTGCTGAAAGATGAGCGCGAATATGGCGTGTGCTTAGTTGATATCGGTGCAGGGACCACCAATGTTGCAGTGTATTTGGATGGCCGTTTGGCGATGACGCATACACTGCAGCGCGGCGGTGAACATGTGACCCGCGATATTGCTGCGGTGCTGCAGACCACCACCGAAGAGGCGGAACGTATTAAACTGCTGTATGGCTGTGTTGATTTAAAAGTGGTTAAGCCAGATCATATGGTTCAGTTCCAAGGCATTGACGGGCCGCAGACCATCAGCCGCATTGAGCTGACGGAAATTATTATTGCCCGCTATGATGAGATTTTGGCTATGGTGCGCGAAGTGCTGGAGCGCAACGGCGCCATCCATGGGCTGTATCATGGTGTGGTGCTGACCGGCGATGCCAGTCAGATTGAAGGCATGGTCAGCTTTGCGCGTAAAACGCTGGGCGTATCTGCGCATTTAGGCAATCCGCCAGTGCAGGTGAAAGCTGATGATCAGAATCAGGCTGCTTTACGCCGTTCGCAGTATGCAACAGCTGCTGGCCTGCTGATGTTTAGCCAAAGCGATACGCAGGATACGATTGTTGAACAGGATGATCCTGAGCGCTTATCAATCGGACAGCGCTTCAAGCGCGCATGGTCGGGTTTGAATGAAACGCTGAAATCCATCTTTTAAGTGGAAATTTTTGGGAATATTGTTGAGAAGTTGTACGGAATATTGCTTGGACTTGACAAGCTCGGGCTTGGACAGCATTCTAAAAACAATTTTATTAAGATCAAGGCAGTATACGGGCTGAAGTGACTGCCAATTAAGATTAGGAATTTTACAGGTCATGGCCTCATTTGAATTTTTAGAAGATGATCAAAGCGACAGCATTGGTCAAGCCCGTTTCACTGTATTTGGTGTAGGCGGCGCAGGCGGTAATGCTGTGCAGCACATGCTGGAATCAGATATTCAGGGTGTCAAATTTGTTTGCGCAAATACAGACAAGCAGGCTTTGGACCGCATGAATGCGCAGTTTAAAATCCAATTGGGCGAGCAGGGCACACGCGGCCTGGGCGCAGGGGCCAATCCGCAAGTGGGTCAGGCTGCTGCTGAAGAAAGCCGTGAATTGATCCGCCAGCATTTGGAAGGTACAGACATGGTGTTTGTGACCGCCGGCATGGGCGGCGGCACAGGCACAGGCGCAGCGCCTGTTGTAGCTGAAATTGCGAAAGAAATGGGTATTTTGACGGTTGGTGTGGTTACGACCCCTTTCAATTTTGAAGGGAAGCGCCGTCAGCAGTCTGCTGAAAAAGGCATTGAAGCGCTGGAACAGCACGTAGACTCGCTGATCATTATTCCGAACCAGCGCTTGCTTAAAGTGTTCCGCGATATTTCAATGAAAGATGCCTATAAAAAGGCAGATGATGTATTGCTGAACGCTGTGCGCAGTATCTTTGATCTTGTGGTGCGTCCGGGCCATATCAACCTTGACTTTGCCGATTTGAAAACAGCCATGAGTACGCGTGGTTATGCAATGATGGGTGCAGGTTCCGGCCGTGGTGAAAACCGCGCGCGCCAAGCGGCTGAACAAGCGATCCGCAGTCCATTGCTCGACAACGTGACCATTATGAATGCAAAAGGCATCTTAATTAACGTAACGGGCGGTGATGACGTTACTTTCGGTGAGATCGAAGAAATTACCGATGTTGTGAACCAAATTGTCGATCTGGATGAAGGTCAAGTCTTCTACGGTACAGTATTTGATCCGGATGCGCGCGACGAAATCAGCGTGACTGTGATTGCAACTGGTTTAACCCGCAACTCTGCCGATTCTGCAGAGCCGGTTAAACGTCCTTCAGTTCAGGCAGTGCGTCAGCAGTCAGCTGCGCAAACTGCAGTTGATGAAGATGATGTGCCGGCCATTCAGCGCCAGCATGCTGACGGCAGCGCAGCTGCAGTGAATCCAGCTCCAGCGGTTTCAAGCCCGCGCCCGACGCCGATGAGTATTCAGGATTATCTGAAAAATCAGCAGCGTAAATAAATAACAATACGTTGATTTTCAATGTAAAAATGTAAAAAGGCAGTGTGAACGCTGCCTTTTTTCTTTTTTATCAATGGCTAAATATGCTAACGTATAGCGGTTTTATATCTTGATGAATGAAAAAGCATGTTGAAACAGCGTACCCTGCAGCGCATCGTGAAAGCGAGCGGAATTGGTCTTCATAGTGGGCAGAAAGTCATGATGAACTTTGTGCCGCATCATGCAGACGGCGGGATCGTGTTTCGTCGCATTGACTTAAATCCTCCGGTGGATATTGCTGCCGATGCAATGCTGATTCAAGAAGCATTTATGTGTTCGAATTTGGTGCAGGAAAATGCCAAAGTGGGTACGATTGAACATATTATGAGTGCGATTGCCGGTTTAGGTATTGATAATCTGATTGTCGAAGTGTCTGCGTCTGAAGTGCCGATTATGGACGGCAGCGCTGGGCCATTTATTTACTTGTTAATGCAGGGCGGCTTGCAAGAACAAGAGGCGCCTAAAAAATTTATCAAAATTCTAAAACCTGTAGAAGCGCTGATTGACGATAAAAAGGCGGTATTTAGTCCGCATGAAGGTTTTCAGCTGAATTTCACCATTGATTTTGACCATCCTGCATTTAAAAAAGAAGACCAGTCGGCATCTATTGATTTTTCGACTGAAACCTTTGTCTATGAAGTCAGTGAAGCGCGGACTTTTGGCTTCATGAAAGATTTAGATTACCTGAAAGCCCATAACTTGGCGCTGGGCGCCAGTTTAGATAATGCAGTCGGTTTGGATGATACCGGTGTGGTGAATGAAGAGGGGCTGCGCTTTGCGGATGAGTTTGTGCGCCATAAAATTTTAGATGCGGTTGGCGATCTGTTTTTACTGGGCCATCAGATTATTGCCAAATATGATGCTTACAAATCTGGCCATGCGCTGAATAATCAGCTGCTGCGCAATGTCAAAAGTGATCCAAGCAGCTATGAAATTGTAACATTTGATGACATAAATCAATGCCCAATTTCTTATGTCAGTGTGACATAAGTCGTTGTCTTTGCTTTGTACTGTTATAATATAACAAAATAAAATGACAACTGTGTCACAAAAATATTTTTTTTACGGTGCGCTGCTTCGGCCTTGGTTACTTTTTATTGCTTGCCAAACGCAGCATGGCTTGGCTAAGCTTAGGGTCGCTCACAAAGTCAGCAGCATTTCGCAGCAGATCCTGTGTTTCCTGACTGAGCGGCTTGGAATTTTTTTCAGGGGGCGGCGGCGTTTGAGATGGAACTCTTAGGCGAACCTGTATCTTGTTTAATTCTCTTAATTCATGTATTTGTGAAAGCTGAGCAATATATTGCTTTTGAAGATAAGCCAGCTGGCTGACCAGCGCTTGATTTTCACCAGTAAGCATCAGTACACCATTTTGATAACAAACAACTTGCCATTGTTCCGGTTGGGGCAATAAAGGTTGAACGAGTTTCGTGAGTTTTTGCCAAGCGCTGACTTGCGCAGAGAGAAACGATAAGTTTCCTGTTTTTACGTGTTTTCTTGTTTGTTGAAAGACGTTCAGGGGTTCCGGCATACATATTTCCTTCATGTTTATGTCTTAATCTTATGCGCTTCTTTTAGTAGATATCAAGGAAGAGATCACTCAAGGAATTCGATTAAGAACAGTTTTAGTGAGGTAATTTATGCATTTGCGCCGAATTTTATTGGCATTTTCTTTCGCAGCGTCAGCAGCTTCTGTGGCGTTTGCGGATTTGGTCGAAGTAGACCCCAGCGGTTCTGCCGACCGTATTGAACAGTTAACCCGCACATTGGCGCAAGGCGCCTATACTGAATCCGGCGATATCGATATTCCGGCGGAAACTAAACTCAGTGTGCAGCTGCGTGAAAAGAGCGTTGAACTCAACAACGCCACCATTGCCAAAAAATATGGCGCAAAAAGTGTTAAATCCTATACTGCATCTTCAAGCAATCCTTATTCTTGGCTAGTGGCGCATCCTCTTCCGGATATGAAGCGTGTCAGCTCAGATTTTGGCGGACGCACGATGGGCGGCCGCGCTGAAAATCACTCGGGCTTAGATCTGTCTGCAGCCAGCGGTACGCCAATTTATGCGACTGGCCCAGGTATCGTAACCAAATCTGGCTGGGGCACAGGTTATGGCCAATATGTGGAAATTAATCACGGCAACGGTTATTTAACCCGTTATGCGCATGCATCTCGCTTAATTGCCCGTGTTGGTGACCGCGTTGAAGCTGGCGAACAGATTGCCAATGTTGGCTGTACTGGACGCTGTACTGGCCCGCATCTGCATTATGAAGTAGTGAAGGACGGCCAGCGCAAAAATCCTTCAACTTATTTAGCGATGTTGCCTTAATTTGAACTTTTGGCTTTACTGCCGTAAATGCATAGCCTGATTAAAATAATTTAAAAATTATAAAATTTTGAATAGCGCCGCTGCAGGATTGCAGCGGCGTTTTACATTTTTGCACTGTCCTGCATGCTGTATTGATCTTTAGAATAGTTTTTAGCTTTTATTTCCGCATGATTGGCTGTTTTTGTAGCTTTTGAACGATTAATGGTCAACTTCTATTTATTTCCTAAATATTAGTCCAATGTCGTATTCATTTGCAGCCATAACTGCGTCTTACCGAAATATGGTACATATACAATTATATGATTAGGCACAGAGGATAGGTGAAACATGGCATTCTACGGCGATACAGATGCTCAGGAAACCCAGGAATGGCAAGAAGCGTTTGATTCAGTTTTACAGCATATGGGTTCGGAACGGGCGGCTTTTCTGCTGGAAAAACTGTATCAGCGCGCAATTGCTAAGCACGTTCCCATTCAGCGTCTAAATACTCCTTACTTAAATACCATTTCAGTTGAAGAACAGCCGGCAATGCCGGGCGACTCCGATATGGAGCGCCGCATCCGTGCGCTGATCCGCTGGAATGCGTTAGCCATGGTGCTGCGCGCCAACAAAACCGGTGATGACTTAGGCGGCCACTTGGCCAGCTTTGCATCTTCAGCTACTTTGTATGATGTTGGTTTTAACCATTTCTTCCGCGCCAACAGCGACAGCTTCGGCGGCGACATGATTTATTATCAAGGTCACTGCGCACCGGGTATCTATGCACGTTCGTTCCTTGAAGGCCGTCTGACTGAAGAACATTTGAATAATTTCCGTCGCGAAGTGGGCGGTAAAGGACTTCCTTCTTATCCACATCCATATTTAATGCCGGACTATTGGCAGTTCCCAACTGTATCTATGGGTCTAGGCCCAATCATGTCGATTTATCAAGCGCACATTCAAAAGTACTTGATGAACCGTGGCCTGATCAAAGAAGAAGACCGTAAAGTGTGGGCTTATCTGGGCGATGGCGAGATGGACGAACCGGAAAGTACTGGTGCAATCGCGCTTGCGGGTCGTGAAAAGTTAGATAACTTGGTATGGGTTGTAAACTGTAACTTACAGCGTCTGGATGGTCCGGTACGCGGTAACGGTAAAATCATTCAAGAACTTGAATCACTGTTCCGTGGTGCAGGCTGGCGTGTGATTAAAGTGGTATGGGGCCGTCATTGGGATCCGCTACTGGATAAAGACAAAACCGGCGCTTTAAAAGCGATTATGGAAGAAGCCGTAGATGGCGACTACCAACGTTACCAAGTAAAAGGCGGTGCGTACACCCGCGCACATTTCTTTGGTAAATATCCAGAAGCTGAAGAGCTGGTGAAAAACCTGAGCGATGAAGATATTGATAATCTAAACCGCGGCGGTCACGATCCGTACAAAGTCTATGCAGCGTATGCAGAAGCAATGAAATCAACAGGTCAGCCAACCGTGATTCTTGCTAAAACTGTAAAAGGCTATGGCTTGTCTGAGGAAATTGAGGCGGTGAACAAAACCCATCAAATCAAGAAAATGCAGCTTGAATCATTAAAATATGTACGCAACCGTTTCAACTTGCCATTTACCGATGAGCAGTTGGAAGAAGTGCCGTTCTACCGTCCAAGCGAAAACTCACCTGAATTGAAATACATGAAGGCGCGTCGTGAGGCATTGGGTGGTTATCTGCCTGCACGCCGTAAAGAAAGCGAACAGTTGGCAATTCCTGAATTGTCGGTGTTTGATGCGGTACTCAAAGGCAGCGGCGGTAAAGAACAATCTACCACCATGCTGATGGTGCGTTTGATTTCATCTTTATTGAAAGAAAAAGCCATTAAAGACCGCGTGGTGCCAATCGTTCCGGATGAAGCGCGTACCTTTGGTTTGGAAGGCATGTTCCGTCAGTTGGGGATCTATGCTGCGCATGGTCAAAAATATACCCCTGAAGACCAAGAACAGCTGATGCATTACCGTGAAGCTAAAGACGGTCACATGCTGCAAGAAGGGATTAACGAAGCCGGCGCGATGAGTGCATGGGCGGCGTTGGGTACCAGTTATTCAACCAATAACTTGCCAATGATTCCAATGTACATGTACTACTCAATGTTTGGTTTCCAGCGTATTGGCGACATTGCATGGGCTGCAGGTGATGCGCAGGCGCAAGGTTTCTTGTTGGGTGCAACAGCAGGCCGTACCACATTGAATGGTGAAGGCTTACAGCACCAAGATGGTCACTCGCACATTTTAGCCAACACTATTCCAAACTGCGTGTCATACGATCCATGTTTCGGTTATGAATTGGCGGTGATCGTGCATGATGGTTTGAAACGTATGTACGTGAACCAAGAGCGTGTGTTCTATTACCTCACTGTCATGAACGAGAACTACGAACATCCTGCGATTCCAGAAGGTGCAGAAGAAGGCATCAAACGCGGTATGTACCTGTTCGAACAAGACGACAAAGCAACGGTTCAATTGCTAGGATCAGGCGTGATTTTACGTGAAGTGATTAAAGCGGCGAAAATCTTGCGTGACGAATACCAAATCCACTCAAACGTATGGAGCGTGACCAGCTTCAACGAATTGGCGCGTGATGGTATGGCGTGTGAAGAATACAATCGCTTGCACCCATTGGCTGAAGACACCAAAGAAGCTTGGGTATCTCAGTTGTTGCGTGAAAAAGACGGTATTGTGGTTTCGGCAACTGACCATATGCGTGCCTACAGCGAACAAATTCGCGCTTATCTTCCAGATAACCGTCCGTTTGTGGCATTGGGTACGGATGGCTACGGCCGTTCAGATACCCGCGGCAACTTACGCAGCTACTTCGGTGTAGATGCAGCGCATATTGTTGTGGCGACTTTGAAAAAATTAGCAGATGAAGGCGAAGTGGATGCGCGCTTGGTGAAAGATGCGATTTCTAGCTTTGAGTTAGACACTGACCGTCCTGT
>JASLHF010000152.1 GCA_030152275.1 Acinetobacter sp.
CCAAACTCAATACGCAAAGCCTAGTGCTCGGTGAAGACCATCATTTTGGCAAAAACCGCCAAGGCACCAGCGAATTTTTACGGCGCTACGGCTTCCACGTCAGTGATCTGCAGAATATTGAAGTGAACGGTGAGCGTGTCAGTTCCACCTTAATCCGCCAAACGCTGCAGGAAGGCGATTTAGCCCATGCCGCGAAATTGCTCGGCCGCCCATACAGCATTACCGGCCGTGTGCAATACGGTGATCAAATTGGCCGCACCATCAATTTTCCGACCATCAATGTGCGCTTAAACCGCCACAAGCCTTGCCTGCATGGCATTTATGGCGTGGAAGTGATGTGCGAAACTGAATCTTTAAAAGATAAAGTTAAATCTGAATGCCCAGATAAAACCGGCATTGCCGGCTATGAACCCAGCGCCTTATTTGGCGCAGGCCATGCCGGCACCCGTCCAGCCATTCAGCAGGAACATCCTGAATGGCGATTAGAAGTACATTTTCCTGATGTTTCTGCTAATCTGTATGGCCTGTTAATGCGGGTGACGTTCTTAAACTATTTACACGGCGAAAAGAACTACCCTTCGCTTGAAGCCTTAAAAGCCGGAATTGATGATGATGTGGAAAAGCTGCTTGAGTTCCGCCGGAATCACCCCCAGTTCCCCTTTTAATATCCCAAATTATTTATGTAAAACGCGTCAGCCAAACAGCTGATTAAATTGGAAGACAACTTGCATGAGCGATAAGCAAACTCCTGAAAATGCAGTGGATTATAAAGCCACGCTAAACCTCCCAGGTACTGAATTTGCAATGAAAGCAAATCTCGCAGTACGTGAAGCGAAATGGTTGGAAGAGTGGTATGCCGACAACATTTATCAGCAGATTCGCGCGTCGCGTATTGGCAAGAAAAAATATGTGCTTCATGACGGCCCTCCTTACGCCAATGGTCAAATTCATTTAGGTCACGCGGTTAATAAAGTTTTAAAAGACATCATCATCAAAAGCCGTGTGATGGACGGTTTTGATGCGCCATACGTTCCAGGCTGGGACTGCCATGGCCTGCCGATTGAACTGAAAGTCGAAGAAAAAGTCGGCAAAGTCGGCGTTAAAGTGGATGCCTCTACGTTCCGTAAAGCCTGCCGCGAATATGCCTACACTCAAGTCGAATTACAGAAAAAAGACTTCGTGCGCATGGGCGTGTTCGGGGATTGGGACAAGCCTTACCTGACCATGAACTTCAAGCAGGAAGCGGACATCGTGCGCTCTCTTGGCGCGATTGCCAAAGCCGGTCACATTGAGCCGGGCCTGAAGCCTGTAAACTGGTGTTTGGACTGCGGTTCAGCATTGGCAGAAGCTGAAGTCGAATATGAAGACAAAAAGTCAGATGCAATTGATGTCGGCTTCACTGTTGTAGATCTTGCCGATTTATCTGCGCGCATAGGCGTGCAAGTTGCCGATTCGACGGATGTCGTGATCTGGACAACCACGCCTTGGACGCTGCCGGCCAACCAAGCCGTGGCGCTGCATGCAGATATTGAGTATCAATTGGTCAAAGCGCGCGGTGACGATAAAGAACCGCAAAACTTCATCTTGGCCAAAGATTTAGTAGACTCAGCTATCGAGCGCTACGGCTTTACTTCAGCCGAAGTGATCGCAGACTTTGCTGGGGCAAAACTTGAAAACTTAGTGCTGCAGCATCCGCTGATTGGCGACCGTCAAGTGCCGGTGATTCTAGGCGAGCATGTGATTGCCACCAGCGGTACTGGCGCAGTGCATACGGCGCCTGGCCATGGTGTGGACGACTACAAAGTGGGCCTGCTGTACAACTTAAAAGTGGACAATCCCGTGGGCGGCAACGGCGTGTATTTGCCCACTGCGCCAATTTTTGCCGGCGAACACATTTACAAAGCCAACCCTCAAATTATTGCTGCCTTGTCTGAAAGCAATAAGCTTTGGGCACATGTGCCAATCAAGCACAGCTACCCGCATTGCTGGCGCCATAAAACGCCAATTATCTTCCGTGCGACACCGCAATGGTTCATCAGCATGGATGCCAAAGGCCTGCGTCAAAATGCACTCAATGCCATCGAAAATGACATCAGCTTTGTGCCGGATTGGGGCAAAAACCGTATTCAAGCGATGATCGAAGGTCGTCCTGACTGGTGTATCTCACGCCAGCGTACATGGGGCGTGCCGATTCCATTCTTCGTGCATAAAGACACCAATGAGCTTCATCCGCGTACTCCTGAACTGATCGAAGAAGTGGCAAAGCTGATTGAACAGGAAGGCATTGACGGCTGGTATAACCGCGATGCCGCAGCGTTTATCGGTGCAGATGCTGAACAGTATAATGCGGTACGCGATACCCTAGACGTATGGTTCGACTCTGGTACAACCCACTACGCGGTACTTCGTGAACGTGAAGAGTTAACAGATCCTGCTGATTTGTACCTTGAAGGTTCAGACCAGCACCGCGGCTGGTTTCAGTCTTCGCTTTTAACTTCTATTGCGATCAATGAACGTGCGCCTTACAAAGGCTTGTTAACGCATGGCTTCGTGGTGGATGAGAAAGGCCGCAAGATGTCGAAGTCTTTGGGTAACATCATTACCCCGCAAGACATCATTAAAGACATGGGTGCAGACGGTTTACGCTTCTGGATTGCATCTGCCGACTACCGTTATGAAATGACGGCAGGTAAAGAAATCTTCAGCCGCGCATCTGACGGTTACCGCCGCATCCGCAACACGCTTCGTTTCTTGCTGGCCAACTTAAATGGCTTCAAGCCATCAACAGACGCGCTTCCTGTAGATCAATTGATCGCGCTTGATCAATACATCCTGCAGCGCGCGGCTGACGTGCAGAAAACGGTTCAGCAAGCTTATGAAGATATGAACTTCCATATCGTCACCAATGCCTTGACCAATTTCTGTATCAATGACTTAGGCGGTTTCTACTTAGACATCATTAAAGACCGTCAGTACACCACCAAAGCGGATTCTGCAGCGCGGCATTCTGCGCAAACAGCGCTGTATCATTTGGTTCAGGCCTTTGTGCGCTGGATGGCGCCAATCTTGAGCTTCACAGCGCAAGAAGCTTGGCCGCTGATTCCGGAGCAGTCAGAGAAATATGTCTTTACTGCGGAGTGGTATGACATTCCTGCAGCATCGGCTGCAAACGTGGTTTCTGAAGCAGAATGGCAAACCCTGATTGCTGTGAAATCTGCAGTGAACAAGCACATTGAAGCTGCGCGTAACGAAAAAACAGTCGGTTCTAACCTGTCTGCGAAAGTAGAGCTTTGGGCATCTGAAGAACTGAAAACTATTCTTGACCGCCTAGGCGATGAGCTTCGTTTCGTCCTCATTACCTCTCAGGTGCTGGTCAACACATTTGACGCAGCGCAAGGCAATGAATCTGACCTTGAAGGTTTACGCGTAAAAGTATCGGCTGCTGACGGTGAAAAATGCGCGCGCTGCTGGCATGTTCTGCCGGATGTGAATACACATCATGAACATCCAGGCCTTTGTTCTCGTTGTATTATTAACCTTCCTACAGGTCAAGGCGAAGAGAGAAAATATGCCTAATCCGCAAGAAAAAAAGGGCTTGTTCCAATTCTACCCGCACAATTTAGTGTGGGTGGGCTTATCCATTGTTGCGATTATTTTGGATCAATGGACCAAGCATATTGCCAGCACGCATCTGAACTACGCAGATCCTGTGCCTGTACTGCCCTTTTTAAATTGGACATTACTGCATAACTATGGCGCAGCCTTTAGTTTCTTGTCCGATGCCGGCGGATGGCAGCGTTATTTCTTTACTTCACTGGCAGGTTTAGTGTCTGTGGTTTTTGTTTTTTGGCTGATGCGTATGCCAAAACATGTGAAAGTTTTACCCATTGCAATTGCGCTGATTTTAGGCGGCGCGCTGGGCAATTTAATCGACCGCGTTTCTTTAGGTTACGTGGTGGATTTTATTCATGTGTACTACCAAAACCACCATTTCCCTGCTTTTAATATTGCGGATAGCGCCATTACTTTGGGCACTATCCTTTTGTTGATCGATACCTTCTTTCTTGAGAAGTCGCGTATCCAACGTGCAGAAGCGCAAAAATGACCGAAATAATCAACCCAAATGAAGAAACCCGTATCGAAGACGGCTCACAAGTCGCGCTTCACTTTTCTGTTGCTATTGAAGATGGCGTAGAAATTGACAATACCCGCAGCCGCGAAGCGCCAGTCAGCCTTGTAATGGGTGACGGCAGCTTATTGCCAGGTTTTGAAAAAGCCTTATTCGGTTTGCGCGCAGGTGACCGCCGTACGGTTAGCCTGCCGCCCGAAGAAGCCTTTGGTCCATGGAATCCAGAAAACGTGCAAAAATTTGATACAGTCAAATTTGAACAGCGTCCGATTGTCGGTCACATGATTGAGTTTGAAGATAAAGCCAAACAAAGCTTATATGGCGTGATCAAAACAGTGGGGGATGACATCACAGAAGTGGACTTTAACCATCCGCTTGCAGGCAAAAACATTACTTTTGAAGTGGAAATCTTCAAAGTCACGCCTGCCGGCCAGCAAGGCGTGAAATTAATGTAATTGCCCGCGGCAATTTTAAAAAGCGTCTTCGGACGCTTTTTTTATGCCAATAAACACAGCAAAAAAATAAACGCGCGCTCAGATACAATTTGCGTATAGGCAGGCAGCGCTAAACATCATAAGTTAAAGTCTAAGTACAAAAAAAGATAAGGACTTGATGATGAAAATTTATATTATTGTCGGCAGTGTACGTGAGGGGCGAACCGCCATTAAAGTTGCGGGCTGGGTAAACCGTGAGCTGCAAAGTTATGCCTATGCCACGGTACAAGCTGAAATTGTGGATTTAAAAGAATGGAATTTGCCGTTCTTTGCGGGATCACATCCACCCGCAACCGGTATCTATGACCAGCCCAAACAACAAGAATGGGCGGATAAAATTGCTCAAGCCGATGCCATTATTTTTATTAGTCCTGAATACAATCATGGCTACAGCCCTGCGCTGAAAAACGCGCTGGATTATATTGGCAAAGAATGGGCCGGCAAACCGGCAGCCTATATCAGCTATGGTTCGACCAATGGCTCACGCTCGATTGATCAAATTCGCCAAGTGGCGACACAGTTGGGCTTAATAGACAGCAATGCCGTCATCGAAATTCGGGACATTTTCAGCCGGAGCAAAGCAGACAAGTTTGAACCAAACGAATTTGATGAAAAAAACCTGAAACAAGCCATCGATAAGCTCATTCAATATGTGCAGTAAATTGTAATCCAAAGCTTACAGTAACTGCAGATAATGGCGTCTTGGCCAGCCAAACGCGGCAGGCTATGATTTATTCATCAGGACAGGATGTCTGAACAAGCAAAAACAATAATAAACAGCGCTTAAAAACGCAGGATGCGTACGGTATGACAGGAGTTATACCGCGAGCAAGAATCTAAAAAGCCTTGGCAGGATGCCAAGGCTTTTTATTTTATCTGATATTTTTTTTCATTACGCCGGTCTATCTTCTCATTATGCCCACCTTTAACTGAAGGCTTCATGCTTTCAATGGCTTGTGCCGCCTAACGGGCCAATACCTGACCCGCTGGCGCCTTCGCTTCGTCACAGTCTGAGGACTATCGAGTTGACGTTTCCATAATTAGGCGCGTCACCAAATACAAACGCGGTACGATCGAGTCTATTAAAATATATTCTGCTTTATCTGAATGCAGGCCATCTCCTGACATCCCCATACCTTCAATAATGGCCGCCTTCGAGGTCACTCCGGCAAAAGCGGCATCCGTTCCCCCGCCCCATGCTGCGGTTTCGACTTTAATCGGCAGCTTCAGCTCATTTTTATAAATTTGCTGTGCCGTTGCGGCTAATTTTTTGGCCTGTGCACTGGCTTCAAGCGGCGGACGGCGCACTTCAAATTTCACATCAACCTGACTTTCAGCCAGCTTTTTGGTTTTGATTTTTTGCTTGAGGGTTTTTTCTAATTCAGCAAAATCCTGTGGCTTTAAAGAACGTGCATCAGCTTGTGCGCTGGCCTGATCCGGAATGACATTACGGGTTTTACCTGCGGCAGCCACGGTCCAATTCAATTTTAAGCCAGTTTTCGGATTAGACAGATTTTCCAATTGTTGAATCTGAAACGCCAGCTCGGTCAATGCATTCACGCCAGCTTCAGGTTTCACCCCAGCATGTGCACCGCGCCCTTTAATGTCTAAATAAGCGGCCCCAATCCCGCTGGTGGCCAACATTAAACTGCCATCTAAACCGCCTGTTTCAAACGACAAGACGACATCCTGATTTTTGGCGGTATCCATAATCAATTGGCGTGAACCGGGCGAGCTAATTTCCTCATCTGCATTGATCAGCACGGTAATCGTGCCATAATCTTGATATTTCAACTGTTTCAGCATGTCGAGCACATGGATCACCGCCGCTACGCCTTGCTTATCATCCAAAATTCCCAAACCATAGGCTTTATTGCCATCTATACGAAACGGCTGCCCCTGTAATTGTCCTTTTTGATAGACTGTATCATTGTGCGCCAGCAGCATAATATTGCTTTTTCCTTTGCCCTTTAAAACGGCTTTGACCACAGGCCCAGTTTGATCCGGTGCGCCATCCAGTTTCATAATCTCCTTGGGCTGAATAATCTCAACCGTAGCGCCAGTGGCTTTTAACTGCTCTGCAACGACCTTTGCAATTTGATTTAAACCGTCAATATCTTTGCTGCCCGACTCAATATTCACCAAAGTTTTTAAAGTATCTAAATAACTCTGCTTCTGGCTTTCAGCTATTTTTTTGATTTCTTGCGGTGATGCGGCCCAACTGACTGAGGCTGTACACAACAATGCGCAGCCGAATGCCACAGGCATAACTGACTGACGATAACCGTTTAACAATTTTTTTAGCATGAATTCCATTCCCTGTATTTTTCATTATGAATTTTTAATGTCTGATAAATTAATACACCATTCAACTGATTAATCGCAAAAATATGTAACCCTTAACACGTACAGAAAACTGTCCGGAAATTTTGCAGCTAAATGCGTTTTAAGCAAGCAGTGAATCTAAATCATGCTGTTATTTTTTTAAACCTGCAGCCTCATCATTGAATAACGTTCACGCAAAGCGTGTTGTACGTTTTGGCTTACAGATACTGCGGTAAATATACCCTAGCCGCTAAATCAAATTACTTTTATATTAAGTTCATAGAAGACAGGATGTCTGAATAAAACAACAATAAATAATGCAGCAGGATGCTGACAGGCAAGACAGGAGTTATGCCTAGAATGAATACAAAAAAGCCTCAACAGGACGTTGGGGCTTTTTTTACGTTATTAAAATATCAGCAATACACCAGACAAATTAACGCTTAAATATCAGCTTTAAAACCTAAATTGGCATCACAAACCGCATCACCGCCACGAATGCCTCAATTTTCTCAAGAGCTTTCCCGCAAAGTTATTAAAATCTGGTCGTCTGGACTACGCAAGACCGCTAAATTTTGCATTATATGCCGATAAAGTGCGCGTTAAGCGTCTAGGCTCGCCCTATAAAATCAATCGCGATATGCGCAAAAAGGCATTCAAGTGGCGTTCGGCGCTCAAATACTTGAACACGTTCGCGCTATGCAGGCGAATATTGCGCTCATGCTTTGGAAACTGAAAACTTTGTGCAGCGCCTCAAGTGCAGCATTTAAAAGCTGCGGCGCTTGCTCTGCTCTGCATTCAAATATCCGCCTGCATCACGGACATATGAATGCTCTTTGTTATAATAAAATTCTAATATCAATCAAATTTTTCGCTTTGCAGCATCATCTTGTCGGCATTTTCCTACATCATATGGCGAATTTTCCGCTATAGCGCAGCTGCGGCGCTGCCTTATATTAAAAGCAACAAAGACAGGATGTCTTGCAATAAAAATAAATAATGCACAACAGCAGGAAGCTGACCGGTATGACAGGAGTTATGCCTTTAGAATGAATCTAAAAAGCCTCGGCAGGATGCCGAGGCTTTTTTATGCGCATTCGGCATTTATCTATCAGTTAATGGGAAACGTGACTTGCATGCATAATCTTCATTTAAATAAAAAAGCGCTTTTGGCCTGCTTGATGCGGCCTCATGCATTCGTCGAAAAGTTGTCAGCTTGCTGCAAAACTTACATCAGTCTAGCAAAACTCTACTTATAATCTTGGATTGCATTGAAGACAATAAATCCGAGCTTTCGGGCCAAAAAACAGCGCTTAAGGATTAAGCGACAACAATAAAAACTGCACATTCGAGAATTAATTATGCAACTGCAGCAACAGCAATTAAACAGCTATGCCCGTATCTACCATGCAGCCCCTTCACACAATGCACCGCAGGATTTAGCGCAATATATTGGCGCGCGCCGGCAGGAACTTTTGCATCAGCTGCATCATAATGGCATTTTAATTTTCCGCGGTTTTCAGATTCAGCAGCCAGAACAGTTCCATCAGCTCATTGAACAGTATTTTCAATTTCAGCCATGGAATGCGTTTAACCCCAATATGCCCGGCTGGGCCGCCTCATGGATGCGAAAATACAGTGAAAGCATACTCGGCGCAGGCGATTACAGACGCTATATCGACCGCAATACTGTACAGCTGGGGCCCGTTGAAAATGCAGTACAAGGACCGCATGTTGAAGGCGGTGTTCGCTCAGAACGTTCCCGCTACATCGCTTTATTCTGTCAGGAGCCAGCGGCCCATTTAGCGGAAACGGGCTTTAATAATTTGGAACGGATTTGGGACAGTCTGCCCAAGGCGATGCAGGAAAAATATTTAGGCGCATGGAATCATTTTTCTTATGTTTCCGCGCGTAAAATTGGCATGATTGACCGGCTTCTGCTGAAAAAAAGCCCATTCAGCATAGAAATGCGCAAAGACCGCACTGCCAAATTAACACTGCAGCGCTCACCACTGGTCATTCATCATCCTGATACCAAGAAGCTGGCAGTACAGCCGTGGGCCTTTGCCAACAACACCAATCCTTTTGCGCATAAAGCCGCGCAAAGCTGCTTTCAAGGGCGTGGACACATAGACATCGACTCTACAGCTGACGGCATGCAGCTGACGTGGGAAATTTATGATCAGCAAGGCAAACAAATCGAATGGACGGATGCTGAAAAGCAGCATTTATTTGAAGCGCTGTACCGCGATGCGCTGCTGCTGCAATGGCATAAAGGTGATGTGGCAATTGTCGATAACGTCAAAATCGCTCATTGGCGCATGAATGGTGAACAGGGTCAGCGAAAACTTATTCAAATTCAGGCCAATGTATTTAACGCCGACGACCATTACGCGGCCTAAGCATATAAAACTCGACGCAGCGCTTTCATGCCTAGGCTATGTGATCTAAACACTTTGCTTACGTTCCAGAGGAAATGAGTTTGCATAAAAAGGAAAGCTTACCTCATGCTTATACAAAGAATAGTTTCATCTATTTTGTACGCTTGGGCTTACAGCTTATGCGGAAAATGGCCTCTAGCCAGCAGCATCAAACCGGCATAATCTATATTTATCAGGAAACAGGACGTTTCCTAAACATGAAAACAAAAATAATAAGTTGATGCACCAGGACGTGAGGTAGGACAGGAGTTATACCTAAAACACGAAATATCGAAAAGCCCTATCAGGATGATGGGGCTTTTTCGTATCTAAAGTATTTTTACGGTTCTATAGTATTTATACGGTCTGAATATTCCTCCCCAAGCACCATCCATTACAGCCTCTACCATTGACAGCGGTTCTGCGCCATGCCTAATTTCCCATTTAAAATCCTTTTATACCCTTAACAGTGTTCTCAGCTGGTCGCATCAGCTGATTGGAAAATGTTGATACAGCATGCCAATCACACTTTTACACTTACACGCATTTGTTCGTACAGCTCTCGGCGTCATCAAATTACCGCACTGTTCCCGCACCAGCCACTCTTCAGCTGAATGGCAATATTGTCTAGACAAAGTCCACTTCATGCCGACAATATTTCTTACAGTTTGGCGCTAAAACACCACATACAGGCCGTAATAGTGCTGCTAAGGTAAATCCATACAATAAAATAAATAAGGACAGGCGCATGAGCATAAGAGCTTTGATCATCACATCTAACGCAGGCGTAGAACAGGATGAGCTGCTTCAGCCGCTGCAATTTCTGCGTGAAAAAGGCATTGAAGCCATTCATGCTGCGCCTGAACAGCAGCCCGTGCATACCGTCAGACAAGATAAAGAACATGCGCAAAGCTATGATCCTGATGCGCTGCTGAGTAAAGTGGACGCCGAGGATTATGATATTTTGGTGATTCCTGGAGGCACGGTGAATGCCGACACGTTAAGATTGAATGAGGATGCGCAGCGCCTGATTCAGACTTTTTCCGATCATCAAAAACCCATCGCAGCGATTTGTCATGCGCCTTGGGCACTGATTAATGCGGAACGGATTCGAGATAAAACCTTAACCTCGTATAAAAGTATT